>JBFICQ010000001.1:0-44983 GCA_041581895.1 Polyangiales bacterium
CATCGCGCGGCGTGAAGCTGCCTCCGGGGGCGCTTGTCGCTTCGTCGTCGGAGCATCGGGGCTGTTGCCCAACGCCCCTCGCGCTGCCCCGCCACGCTTGGCACCGATGCCCTGGCTGAGTCGACGGGCTCGCTCTGCACCAGCCTGCGCCTCGCTGGTCGCCATCTCTCCAGCACCACCTTCCTCGAGCGCAGACGCGAGGAACTCGCTCACGTGTCGCACCCTGGTGCGGGCGTCTGGAGCTGGAGTCGAAGGCCCATCGGGCACAGGTGTCTCGATCAACTGTGCTTGCTCGCCCTGCTCGAATACGCCAGGGCTCTCGCGGCCTTCTGCGATTCGTTGCACGAGCGCACGTGACTCGGGATCCATCTTGATGAACTTGATGCCCATACCGGATGGGTTTTGCGGGTCTGCGTCGGATGGGTCGCGACGCCAGACTACACGGCCGACACCATGAATGAGTGTCGACTGATCCTTGAGTAAGAACTCGAACTTGAGCAGCGTACCCACCGCCAACGGCTTCTTCGCTTTGATGAACACGCCGCCGCGAGAGATGTCGTTGCTGTAGCGTTCGATGAAATCCTCGAGCGTAGAGCTCTTGTATCGGATCTTCAGCGAAAGCAGCGTTCGCTTGTCGTTGCGTGCGTCTGCCATTCGTGTCGTCTGTCGCCCCCAATCTCCAGATTACTCACCGTTTCGTGAAGCAACAAACCTTTCGGCGGAAAAACTCGGTCACCGGCAGGCCAGGTCGAACGACAGGGATGCGCGGAATTTCCGGTTGGCGCCTGACGTAGTCACGAGTCGTACATCGTGGGCGAGCGGAATCCCTCGGTTTACGCCATGAAAATGCGTAACCCAGCGCGTCGTCGAACAGTGACTGATCGATACATGCTCGACGCCGAAACCTAGACGAAAAACGTCGCGGAGCGCGTCGGCAAATGCGCCCGCACTGGAATCGATGACACGGTGAACCGTCGAACGAGGGCGTCCGAGACGCATTGGGATCTCGACCGCAAGAGCGCAGGCCTCGGCCAGCTCATCGGCTTCAACCTCGACTTCCAGGCCACGGGCGCCCTGTCGAGACGAGACTTGCGCGCCGCGATTCCACGGCGTGAGCTCGCCGCCGCCATCGCCAAGTATCGACTCGTAGGTACCGCGTAACTCGGGAGCTACCGCGAGCATTGGTGCCAGCGCGAAGTTTCGCTTCTCGAGCTCGGGATGTGGGAGGCGAAGCTCGCGGCTTTCATGAGCGCCCCGCTCATCCCACAAGAGATCGAGATCGACGCTCCGAGCGCTCCAGCGTTCGCTATTTTCGCGATCGCGACCGAGGCGCTGTTCCGTCCGAAGAAGGACGCGGAGCAACTCGATGGGCGCTAGCGAAGTATCGAGCCGAAATGCAGCGTTCAAATAACGGGGCTGCGGCGGGCCGAGGGGCTCGGTCTCATAGAGCGGGGAAACAGCCTCGACTTCGATCCCCCCGCGTGCGTCCAGCAAGACGCGCGCGGCTCGAATCGACGCCTCGCGCGAACCGAGGTTTGACCCAACACCGACGACGGCAATGCTCAAATCTCATTCCTCGAAAAAGAAGACTGTCCCCTTTTTTGGCGATTGCGCAATCGGGGCGCTGCATGGTTGTGGGGGTGCAGGAACACGGCTAGGTTGCGCTCATGTCGGAGATGCCGCTTTTCGAACGGCTCGAGGAGCGGGAACCAGGTGACGGCGAGCGCGTTTTTCGGGTTAGCGAGATCAACCGAGCGGTGCGGCTCACGCTCGAAAACAGTTGGCCGAGCGTGTTGATCGAAGGCGAGCTTTCCGACGTGCGGCGGGCCAAAGGTCACGTTTACTTCACGCTCAACGACGAGGAGGAGCCGGCCCAACTACGCGGAGTGATGTTTCAATCGGACGTTCGGCGCACCAAAACCCCGCTCGAAGACGGGGCTCGCGTTCGGTTTCGAGGCAAGCTTTCGTTGTATTTGGCGCGAGGCCAGTTCCAGCTAATCGCGCGTTCGGCCAGGCCGGCAGGCGAAGGCGATCTCGCAGCTCAGTTTCGGCGGCTTCGAGAAAAGCTAGAAGCCGAAGGGCTACTCGATCCCGAGCGCAAGCGCCCTTTGCCGCAGCTGCCGCGGGTGGTCGGCGTGGTCACCAGTCGCACCGGGGCGGCGCTTCGGGATATCGTTCGGGTCGCCTCGGAGCGCTGTCCCGTTCGCCTGGTGGTCGCAGATTGCCGCGTTCAAGGTGAAGATGCCCCACGAACGATCGTCGCCGCTCTCGAAATGGTGCAACGGCTCGAGGAGCTCGATGTCGTGATCGTATCGCGGGGCGGTGGCTCGGCAGAGGACCTTTGGGCGTTCAATGACGAGAGCGTGGCCAGGGCAATTGCTGCATGCCGCGTTCCGGTGGTGAGCGGAGTCGGTCACGAAGTCGATGTAACGATTGCCGATCTCGTGGCAGACGTGCGGGCAGCAACTCCGTCCAACGCCGCCGAGATCGTCGTCCCGGAACGCGGAGCCCTGGTTCGCGACCTGCGCTCCCTCGAGCGCCGGCTGAGCCAGGCGCTCGACAATCTGATTGGAGGACTTCGTCTTGGTCTCGAGCGGCTGCTGCGACCGCTTTACGGCGCGCGTCGCACCGTATCGCCGATCCGAAAGCGGCTTCTGGTGCTTCAAGAGCAAGTCGCACACGCGACACGCGTCGATCTCCGCAGGCGCCAGGATGAGCTCGCCGAGCTTCGCCTCCGACTCGGACGCCATGACCCTCGTTCGACCCTCCGGCGAGACCGACAAGCACTCGCCCTCGTCGGAGCGCGGCTTCGCGATGCGGGCCGGTTGCCGATTCAGCGACGACGTCAGCGACTCGTGGCCCTGACCGTTGCCTTGCAGGGACGCGGAAGACCATTGGTGCGGGAGGCGCGAGCGTCCCATGCACAAGCCCGCGCGAGGCTCGACGCCCTCTCCCCGTTGCGGGTTCTCGAGCGAGGGTACGCGATCGCCCTTCATGAAAAGACTGGCAGGGCGATCCGGAGCACTGATGAAGTAAAGCACGGAGATCACGTTCGCGTGCGGGTATCGGACGGCGAGCTCACTGCCGAAGTCAAAGGCAAGACATGACCGATCCGATCCGACTCGGAATATTCGGTTTCCCCGTCGCACATTCGAAGTCGCCGGAGATGCATCGAGCGGCCGCTCACGCTCTCGGCATTCACCTCGAATACGAACGCTTCGAGGTCGCTCCTGCTGACCTTCCCACGGAAGTCGGGGCCAAACACGATCAACGAATCGACGGCTACAACCTGACGCTGCCCCACAAAGAGGCCATCATCGCCCTGCTCGACGACCTCGCAACCGGCGCCGAAGCGATCGGCGCCGTGAACACCGTGGTCCGAACGGGCGAACGCTACGTCGGTCACAACACGGATGCGCTCGGCCTCGTGCGCTCACTCGAAGAGGCCGGGGTTCGCGTCGACGACTCGCGGGTCATCGTTCTCGGAGGTGGGGGAGCCGCCCGCGCTGCCGTCTTCGGACTCGCGGAGGCCGGAGCGGCCGAAATCACGGTGTTGGCGCGGAGGCCGGAGCAGAGCCAGGCGCTGGTCGAATCGTTGGCGCCCTTCGTCGAAAGCACCCTCGAAGCGGCCTCCCTGAGCGAAGCGAGCTGGCACTTCGATTCAGCCACGCTGGTGATCCAAGCGACGAGCGCGACCTTGGAGTCCAACCCGCGTGCCGACGAGTTTGCGGCGATGTTGCCGTTCGATGCTTTGCCACCCGACGCAGCAGTGCTTGACCTCGTCTACAAGCCGCTCGAGACGGCGGTGCTGGCGCGCGCGGCGAAATGCGGCCTGAAGGTCGTCGATGGCCTGGGCATGCTCGTTCACCAGGGCGCGATTGCCTTCGAGATGTGGACGGGGGTTCCGGCGCCGATCGACGTGATGCGTGAAGCGCTCCGCGACTGATGCGCGCGCCCTGGGTGGCGGCGGGACCCGGCGCCCCGCAAAGGATCATTCGGGCCCGAGCTCCGCGACCCCAAACACCTCGGCAGCATGAACGAACACCAGCTCCTCGGCTTCCATGATGGGCTCGGGAGACGCATCGATCCCGAGCGTACAGTCCTCAATCGCGAAAAACTCTTCGGACTGCATGAGCTCGTCGGAGACCCGGACTCCTTTGGGAAGCGGAAGAGTGCCCATCACCAGGCCCCCATCGAAGAGACAAGTGACCTCGTGCCGCACGTGGGCATTGGGCTCGTGAATCCCGAGCTTCACATCTTCACCTGGTACCACGACGAAAACGGCTTTGCGCTGAAGCGCGAGGAATGGAATCGTTCGCGGCTGCTCGGGCAGGCTCACGTTGGTCATCCGAAAGAACGCGTCGTCTCCGTTCAGGAACGGTAAGAGCCCCATTCCTTCGGGGACGTGCAACGTCCCAATCACCCAACCGGTGGGCGTGAAAAGTCTGACCGTGCTCTTCAAGGTGTTCACTTTCCGCGCTCTAGATACCCGATACCACACAACCACTGCGAGGAGGATCGCAGGAGGCGCACCTACGGGCGGTTTTCAGGCGTTTCTGGGTGTGGAGGGCGTTCCCTCGACGTGCTTGGCGATCGTCCGTCGGTCGACGCCGAGGGCGCGGCCGGCGCCCGCATACGTTCCTGTCTTGGCATAGGCCCATGCGCTGTACGCCGCGGTGACTTCGTCGAGTGCCGCGTCGGTGTTTCGCATCCGCTCGAAGAGCCCCTCGAGGCCCTCGGACGCGACTAGCAACGCAGGCGGATCGTAACAGCCATGAATGAGCACGTTGCGCACGCACTGCTCGAGCTCCCGCATGTTCCCGGGCCAGGGGTAATCGAGGCCGACACTCTGCTCGATGCTCGTCATGACTTCTGCGATGCTATCCGGATCCGATCCTCCGAGGTTTCGCTGTACCAGTATCGTCACGAGCCGCTCGAGCTCGTCGCGGACGTTGCTCGAAAGTTGCTCGCAGAGGGAGGGCGTTCGAATGATGTCTGCGCAGAGCCGATAGTAGAGGTCCTGACGAAATCGTCCTGCCTTCATCTCTTCGGAGAGGTCGCGGTTGGTCGCGGCGACGATCTTTCCGCCAAACGACCGCGGCGCGCTATCTCCGAGGCGATGGAAGGTGCGCGCCTGAAGCACGCGAAGGAGCTTCACCTGCACCTCGCCGTCGAGCTCCCCAATCTCATCGAGGAACACCGTATCCGATTCTGATTTGTCCTCGAAGTGACCTTTTCGATCGGCATTGGCGCCGGTAAACGCACCCTTCTTGTGACCAAAAATCTCGGATTCGATCAGATTCTTCGACATCGCGGCGAGATTCAATGGATGAAACGTCCACCGAAAGTCTCGCGTGAAGCACCGTCTCGACGGGTCGAACGCGATGTAGCTCGACAGGCCGAGCGCACTGGCGACGAGCTCCTTGCCGGTGCCGGATGGACCGAGAATCAACGTGCTGACCTCGTGCATGCGGCCGTGGAGGTGACCGAGATAGCGCCACACGTCATGCGTGAACAACGACTCCCAAACACTGGCCCGAAGCCTTGCTGCTGCGGCCGAAGCTCCGAGGATTTGATGAAAGACGAAATGAAAAGCTCGCCGCGATTGAAAGAAGAGAGAAAAAAGGTCGGCGGGGGAGCGAGCCCAGGACGGAGGCGCAATACGCGCGAAGAGCGTGTGGAAGTCTTTTTGGAAATCGTCGAAGAACGCGACATCGGTCGGTGTCGGCTCCGTCATGATCCAATCGAAGAGCTGTCCTTCGTAACGGTAGTAAAGAACGTAAAGCGCAACTCCACGAATGAGCTCGAGCTCGCGGTCCGTCGGTCGTGCTCCGGTCTCGAGCTGCGATAGGGCGCGGGCCAGCTCCCGTTCGGCTTCCTCTCGAATGGCCGGGAGCACCGGGTCTTCGAGGGGCCAGTCGATCGGCCGGTTCCAAAGCACCGATCGCGCTGCCTCTTCCCCGACGATGATCGCCTCGAGCGCGGGACGCTCGGGACCAAAGGGATTGCTGAATCCAAGCCTACCGATGGCGTCGAGGCGCGCAGCAGTTTGAGAGTCAAACACGTACATAAATTGTATGGCATGTGTACATTTCATGTCCATGACCGCGAAGCTCAGAGCTTTTTTCGCTGTAATTTCAGTGGCTTTCGGCTTGGCATAGCTCCTGCTGTAGCTGTCTGCAGGAGGTTGCCATGAATCGAGTGAAGCGTTGGACGATGAGCGTGACCAGTTGGGTGGACGGCGTGCTGGCGCAGGTCGAAAACCACGAGGCCACGGTCAACTCCGCGATCGCAAGGGTCCGAAGGTCGACCGCCCAGGCGCGTGTCCAGATTCGGCGGGTAGAGCGCGATACGCAAGCGCTTCGCGACTCGCTCGCCAGCGAGGAGGAAGCCGTCGTCGCCTGGAGGCGCAGGGCCAAGGCTGCCCTCGATGACGAAAGAGCGCTCGAATGCCTGCGTCGACGCAAAGCGGCGGAGCGCCGGGTGGTCGCCCTGCGACGGCGCCTCGCCGAGCAAGAACGCACGCACAAGGAGCTCGCTCAGGGCATCAAGATCTTGCACGGAAGGCTTTCCGAGCTCACCGAGCGCAAGAACGTCATGCGAGCGCGGGAGTCTCATGCGGAAGCCGCCCACGGCATGACGAGCGCCGCGGGTCCGATCGGAGACCTCGAGGATGTGTTTGACCGTTGGGAATCTCGGCTGGGCGAGATCGAGATCGCAACCGACTACGTCGAGCCGGTCGACGCTTTCGAGGCGGAGATCGACGAAGAGGAAGAAAACCGCGCTTTGCAAATCGAGCTCGAGGAGCTCCGCGCGGAGCAGGACTAGGAGGCTTGGTGGAAACCCGACTTCAACGACTATTTCAGGGCCTCCGCTTGTGTGGCGCCGCGATGATCGTCACCGCAGCGGGCACCTTTTTGGTGCAAAGCTGGGATCGGGTGGGCGATGTCCGTCGGTATCTCTGCTTGCTCGCGATGACCGGAGCCCTTCCCGTATTGGCATACCTATGCGGAATTCGGCTTCGCGAGAGTCGGAGCGCACGGGCGTTCCTGATCACGCTCCTCGCCTTATTGCCCATTCATGCAGGGGTGCTCGGGGGATTCGTGCTCTCGCAGTTTGGAGAAGTGCACAGGGCGACCGCGGGCGTTGCGCAATGGGTGGCGCCAAGTCCCGTCGCCGCCACATTGCTGGTGCTCGGCGCAGGTTTGGTGCTGGCTCCTCTCGTATGGAGCGCGTTTCGGGTGCTTTGTCGCGAGCATGCAGGAGCTCTCACTGTAACTAGCCTTTTCGCGCACGGACTGGTGTTGATCCCGGATCGAAGCGCGCTGGGGGCAACTTTCGTGGTCGTGCCCATCCTCGGCGCGGCGACCTGGCGCGGATTGCACGTGAAGCCAAAAACGACCGAAGCCAAAATCGCGGTCGCATCGTTGATCACGCCCGCGCTTCTGGTGGTCGCACGTCAGGTGTTGTTCTACGACGTTTCCTGGGTGTTTTGGGGAACGGTGCTCGGCGCTTGTGCAGTGGCGCTTGTTGCGCTCGGCGAGCACACCGGCGACAAGACCCTGACTCGCTTCAGCGTAGTCCCCACTCTTCTGTCGGTCGGTGCGCTTTGGGCGGAGCTCAGGTTCTCACTTTCGGCCGCGGAATGGTTCCTCACCTATGGGCTCCTGACCGCTATCCCGATGTTGGCGTTCGCCTGGAAGACCCCTTCCTCGCGAAGCTTCTTCGTCGCGACGGCAGCGACGGTGAACTCGATCTTGGTTGGTTTGGTGGTCCTTTTCGACCCAAGCCCATGGGCCTCGTTCGAAGCGATCGCGCTCGGCCTCGGGTTGGCGAGCTACGGCTTCCTCCGGGGGCGACGGTTCCCGCTCTACTCGGGCATCGCGCTCGTCGGACCTGGGTTCATCACCGAGGTCGCCCATGCGATCGAGGTCTTTCGGCCGAGCGGGTGGCTCGCTCTGGTGACCTTTGGGCTCATGCTCGTCGCGTTGACCGCGTGGCTCGAGCATCGCGCCCGCCAACTAACCCCGCCGAATAGTGGCTGAGCCCGGTGCCAAACTGTCCGCGGCCGGCCCGGACGCGATGTCACAATGGCACGCATCGGTGGGAAGCCGCACCAATCGGCTCCTGTAATCATTGACCAATTGCCGCCAGAGGATCTGGCACGTCTTTCGCACTGCAAACGGGTATTCATGCGCCGAATGGGTATTCACGTTCTTCTCGTCTTCTCGCTCGTGGTCGTGACCGCGGTGGTTACCGACGCCATCGTGGTCACCGACCGCGAGCGAATGGAAGAGTTCGTCGAATCGGTCACCGGTCGCGTTTCGGACACACGGATCGACAACGCCCTGAGCTATGCCGACCCATCGAAAGTCAGCATGGAGCTCGTTCACAATGGCCGCCGCCATCGCTACGACGACGAGAACGCAGGAACACTCAAGCCAGACGCACGAAAAGCTCTAGCAACGCTCTCGGGCTCGAGGCTCCGATTGATCCAAGAGAGCATCTCGCTCGACGGCGAGCGCGCACGGGTCGCGCTTCGACTGCGAACCAACGCCGGTCTCGCCAATACGGTATTCGATCTCTGGCGCGAAGACGATCGATGGCTCCTGCGCCGTGTGACAGTCAATTGAAATTGAACGCAAGCCGTAGGCCCTCGCAGTCGATGCCTTGAACGCGCAGGAGCTTGGTTCGGGCGCGGTGTCCCCGCGTCACCGAATTCTCGTTATCTTCAATGCGTAGTCCGCTCATCGTTGCCAAAACCAATCCACTTGACGCCTTCGACGAAGCCGGCGAGATTCCGCCCGATGCACCCGATTCTCTTCACCATTCCGACGCCATGGGGGGCGATCCCGATCTACTCCTACGGCGTCATGTTGGGAAGCAGCCTTCTCTTCGCCTGGTACTTCCTGATGTACGTCGGCAAGCGTGTCGAGAACTTCGACCGTGAACTTCTCGCAAGCTGCTTCACCTGGACGGCGGTTGGTGCGATCGTCGGCGCTCGCCTGCTCTACGTCTTCACCAATCTCGACTCGTTCGACAGCTTTGCGTCGTGGTTCGACCTGCGGTCGGGCGGCCTGGTCGCCTACGGAGGCTTTCTGGGCGGCTTTCTTACGGCCTGGGGTTTTTGGCGAATGAGAAAGATGTCTCTTCTCCCGTTTGCCGACCTCGCCGTTCCCACGCTCGGGTCGGGTCTGATGTTGACCCGCATCGGCTGCTATCTCTACGGATGCGACTATGGCCGACCTCTAGGCGCGGACGCACCGGGCTGGCTCGCTCGCGCCGGCACGTTTCCAAAATGGGATAGTGAAGCGTTTCCGGCGTTCGCCTGCGACGGCACCATCTCGGGCGCTCCGGCGTACCGGCACCATCTCGAGCTCTACCCCGACGAGATGATTGACCGCGTCGCCTCTCTTCCGGTCCACCCGACCCAGATCTACGAATCGACTGCGGGGCTCTTACTGTTCGTCTTTTCGGTCTGGTTGCTTTTCAATCGAAAGTTTCGCGGACAGGTTTTCCTGTCGGTCGCCGGGCTCTACGCGCTTTGGCGATTTCTGATCGAATACCTTCGGGACGACCCAGAGCGAGGGTTTGCGTTTGGGTTTTCGACGTCACAGCTGATTTCGCTCGCGGTGATTCCGCTGTGCATCATCGCCTACGTGCACCTCAAGAAGCGCGCGGCCGAGGTCGGTGACGTTCAGCTACCCGAGTGGGCCCTAGACACTTCTTCGAAAGCCGTGACCACACCCGAGCCCGATACCGACGACAGGCCGGCCAAATACCGACCAAAGAAGGTCAAAAAGAAGAAGTAGGCTAGCGCGTTGCGCTTTGCTTCGCGCGATTGAAGACGTCGAGCACGCGTGGGGAGGTCCGCACGCTGTCTAGCTCCAGGTTTGGTTGAAGCGAGAGCGCGGTTCGGAAGGAGGCTTCGGCTAGGTCGACCCGCTCGAGCGCGACATAAGCCACTGCGAGCTCTTTTTGAATAGTCACCGTTTGCGATGAGGTCAGGCGCTGCATCCCGAGCATTCGATTTGCAAGGGAGACGGCTTCTTCGAACTGTCCCGTCTGCACTTGCGCGATCAGATCGGGGAGCAAGCTCTCGACCTCTTGTTGAATGGCGCCCGACTCGCCGCCCCCCGAAGCCTGGGAAAACGCCTCATTAGCCTGGCTTCGGCCGTCGCCCGCAAGCCGCAGATCGAAGAGCGGAACCAAGACGATCCGACCGCGCTCGATTCGCGCGCCAGGGTTGAATCGACGCAGCCGCTTCAAGGCCTGGCTCTCCTCTCCCATGTAGAGCTTTGCGATCTTCGCAAGGGTCTCGCCGGGCGCTACGACGTGGCGCAGCGGATACGGGACCAAAAGCTCGGCCCCCTCGTCGGGCTCGGCGCGACGGGTCGCACTGTTGGCGTCGATCAACGTGCTCGCGCGCTCTTCGCTGCCATAGAGCTTGGCGGCGATCGATCGCCAGGTGTCGTCCTCGCGCACTCGATAGAATGCCACCGTCGGAATGAAGACCCAGCTCCCCGGAACCAGTACCGCTGAGTCGTTGCCTCGCAGGCGATTCGCTTCTCGGAGCACGCTCTCACGCGTGGGATCGCCGTAGTAGCGCTCTGCGATCGATGCGAGGGTATCGCCATCTTGAACCGGGTGCGTGTAGACGGCCTGCGCCCCCGCGACCGATGCCATCCCGAGCCCGCCGAGGACGATCAATGGAAGAAACGCACCTCTCATGGCGAACCGCTTTCTTCGGCGGTCGTGATCTGCTCCGTCAACGTCGCTCGATCGTGCAAGGTGTCTCCAGCTTCGATGAGCACCTCGTGCTCGACCGGCACGAAGTATGGATTGACGTATTTCACGTAGTGCCGGCCGGGTTTGAGTGGGATGGCCCGCGCTGCAGGTGTCGTCAGCACACGCTCGCCGTCGACGTGGACGTGGGCCCAAGGATCGGCGCTCACCTTGAGGTACCCCGCGTTGGCGGGGGTGACGAAACCCGGGCCTCCGCCCACCGTGGGCCCCGACCAGCGACCGCTCGCCGCTTGGACGGTGAGGCCGGAGGCCAGAAGCGCCAGCAACACCCATGCCTGTTTCTTGGCGATTGCCCAAAGGAAATTGCCGTTGCGCCGGCTCGCGCGAAGAACGCGAGGGGCTACCGTCGAAAGGACTTCGTCGGTCTGCTCGCTGGTCATGATGCCGACTTCGTGAAGGAACATGACGAGCCTGGCGCTGTGGTTCATCGGGACCCGGGGCGCGAGAAATTCCGTGAGATCGTCGATCAGGGCCTGGGTGGTCGGATAGCGATTGGCCGGCATTTTTTGAAGGCAACGAGCCATGATCCGGTCGAGTTTGCGCGGCACGTCCACTCCGAGCTTCTTGAAGGGCTCGTAGCGATCGAGACGGATCTTCTGCATGACCGTACGCGACTCGTCCTCGACGAAAGGCTTGCGGCCGGTGAGCATTTGATAGAGCACGATCCCAACGGAGAAAATGTCACTCCGAAAATCGATCTTGTCGCCGAGAATCTGCTCTGGGCTCATGTAGCTGGGCGTGCCAAGCCCGGTACCCGTCTCCGTGAGATCGCCGAAACGCTCGTGCCGGGCGATCCCAAAGTCCATGAGCTTCACGTCGCCCTGCATCGATATCATGATGTTGGCCGGCTTGATGTCACGGTGAATGATGCCGCGAAAGTGTGCGTAGTCGAGGCCACGCGCGAGTTGGAGCGTGATGATCGCAGCGATGTCGGCCGGGAGGCGTGGCGAACGGTCGAGGAGATCGTAGAGGTCGATCCCGTCGACGTACTCCATGATGATGAACATCGAGCGGCCGTCTTTGAGAAAGTCGATGACGTGCAGGATGTTCTCGTGTTGAAGCGAGGCCATGAAGTGGGCCTCGCGCTCGAACCGTTCGGCGAACTGGCTATCGATCGCGATCGAAGGTTTGAGCGCTTTGATCGCAACGCGGCGATTTAGCGGCTCTTGGATCGCCTCGTAGACGACCGCCATGCCTCCGCTTCCAATTTCGCCAAGAACGCGACAGGTTCCGATGCGTTCGACCATCGCGATCCATCAGCCTAGGCAGGGGGTCCAGCGGTGTCAACGAGCCCTAAAACTTAGGCGAAAACCGACACTTAGGGCGGAAATCACGGAGCGAGACAAAGCCCTCGCTCGACGTGGTCAATACCGCCCCTGCCGTCGCGGATCACGAAGTTGAAACGCACAACACTTCCGCTTGCGGGTGGAAAGCTCGGGGGCGCCCACTGGATCGTTGCGGAGCGCGCGGGGTCGGCGATGAAGGAGAAGCTATCCTCGAAGGCTCCGCCGTCGCCGAGCCAGCTCACTTGCATCTCTTCGGTGATGAACACGTCGTCGACGACATACTGCTGGAAGCTCTGATTGGTAGCCTCGAGCTCGATGATCGAGATCGAGCCGTCGGCCCGGGGTAAGACCGAGGGATCGGCGACGAGGTCGACGCAATTGGCGTCGGGCTGGTCGCGCGGCACCCCCTGGTCGAAGGGAGGTGGCCAGGGGGCGCCGTTGAGGGTCACGTCTTCGATGACGGGATTGAGATTCGGGTCTTCCGGCTGCGTTTCGATTGGAACCTCCACCGTGATGAACCGGCCTTGGTCTTCGGGGTCTTGGCACGGCTCGAGCGTTTGGATTTCGCCCGCCGCGACGCGCAGGATCGCGTCGAGATCCGCCGGCTCCCCGTCCGCACAAACGGCGCCCTGCAGCACGACGCTACTGGCCTCCGCTGCGTCGAGCGCCTCGGCACTCGGGACTTGAAAACGCACGACTGGAAATGCCAAAGGATCGGCGGGCGGTGTCTCAATGCAGCCCTCGCACGAGATCTGGGTCCGGCAGATCGGCTCTTCCCGCATCGAAGCCACGGGAATGCAGGCGACGAGCCTCCATTGAAGTGGCGGGGGGCTCAGCGGTGGAGGCGCGGGGGGCTCGGTCGGCGGGAAGCCGCGGTCGATCACGATGTTCGACACTTGGATGATGTCACCGGGGACTGGGTTGGCGCGCCCTGGGTTGCCTTCTACGTCGACGCGGGCGCCGATGACGCGAAGATCGACGACCGCCGAAGGTGGAAGGAAGCTTTCCGCGCACGCAGCCACGAACAGCACAGCAACGATCAGGCGAAGCTTCATAGAGTGCCCCTCACTCCCAGGGAGGGGATGATTGGAAGTCCGAGAAGAGGCGTGCTCTGGCTGAAGTCGTAGTTGTAGATAAGGCCCTCTTGATTCTGTCGATTATAGGCGTTTCGAATGTCGAGAAAGAGCGCAAGCTTCCACTTGCTGAAGATCCATTCTTTTTGCACCCGAAGATCGAGCTGATTGAAGAGCGGGTTTCGGATGCTGTTGATCCGCCCGTCGATTGGGATGTAGATGTCGCTCAACGCGTCGTAGACCGACCCGACGACGGGAGTATTTGGATTGCCACTCACGAGCCGGAACAGAGCTCCAATCTCCCAATTGCGTCGAAACTTGTAGACGAACGAAGCGCTCAAAACGTGCGTCTGATCGAAATCGAAAAGACGCCAAGGCTGGTTCGGGCCATCCTTGCGCTCGCTTCGGGAGATCGTGTACGAGAGGAAACCGAAATACTGCCGTCCCTTGGGAGGGCGGATGCTGATCAGGAACTCGCCGCCGTAGATCCGGCCGATGCCTCCGGTGACGAAGAACGGTGCTTCGCCCGTTGGTGTCGGCACCGGTCTATCCCAAAGGTACTTGTAGAACCCTTCGACATCGAAGGTCACGCCGGGAAACGCATCGTACTCCCAGCCGGCGCCGACATGCACCGCATGGATCGGGTCGAGATTCGGGTTGCCGATACTCGGATCGGACTCCTGAAACTCCGGCGGCTGGCTGTAGATGCCGAGGCCGAGCTTTACCCGCATGTCGGGGCGCACGGTGAAGATCGTGGTCGCTCGCGGGTCGAACGAGAATTCTTCGATTTCGCTGAAGTAATCGAGGCGCAGTCCGAGTACGAGACGGGTGAACTTGCCGAGGTTCAGACCAGACTCGAGATAGAGCCCAGGTCGAAACACCACCGTGTCCACCAGTGCGGTGACCTGATCTTCGACTGCAAGAGAGCCCTGTTGGCTACCCGCGCCCTCCGAGGGACCAGGCGGTGGCCCCTGGAAGAAAAGATCGACTGGAGTGAGCGACAGGTCAGCGCCGGCGATGAGCTGTACGCGCTCGTTGAGCTGATGACGCCATTCCGCTCGCGAATAGGTTTGAAGGAACTGACCCTGAAGCTGGAAGGCATCGCCGATCCCGAAGTCGATGTTGATCGGGCCGATCTCGAACGCGATCGATTGCTCGGTCTTGTCGCTGATGCGTCGGGCCCAGTCGATCTGGTTGTTGTAGAAGCGCGTCGCGAAGTTCCCCTCGCCGCGGATCGTGGGGTCGTCGCCCGCGGCCTCCTCGAAGAGGAGAGCGAGTCGGTCGTTGGAGCCATAGGCCGAGAAGCGCACGCGGTCGCGTTTGGTGGGGCGATAGACCAGCTTTAGTTGGTAGTCGTAGTAGACAGGTGCCTGCCGCACGCCGATGTCGGCATCGTCCGGGATGAAGAGAGGAAAGACCAGGTCGATCAGGCTCCGTCGAAAGCCACCCGAGATGCTCACCTTGTCGCTGATCGGGCCTTCGGCCGTGATGAAGGTGTCGATGAACGAAAACTCCGCAATGCCGTGAAGCTTGTCGATCTGGGGATCACGGGTGGTCACCTCGAGAATGCCGCCGGTGCGTCGTCCATACCGCGCCGAGAAGTTCCCGGGGTAGAAGTCGATCTGTTCGAGTAGATAGGAGTTGTAGACGCTGATGATGCCGCCGAAGTGGTAGATCAACGGCACGGGGATCCCGTCGATGAACGTTTCGCTGTCCGTGGGTGCCGAGCCACGAATGATCAGCAGGCCGAGCCCAAAGGGGGCGCGCGCCACGCCAGGGAGAAGCTCTACGGCACGAAGGGCGTCGCCCCGAGTGCCTGGGATTCGTGTCAGCTCCTCTTTGTCGATGGTACGTCTCACGACCTCGCGTGGGGGAGCATCGACCACAGCAGTTGCACCAAACCCGGTGTAGGCTTTCTTTTTGGCGCCACCGAGTCGATAGATGACCTCGGTCACCTCCCCGGCAACGATCACTTCTTCGGCGGTCAAATCGCCGAACTCGGCCCCCAGAATGTTGATCGTGTAGGTGCCCGGCAAGAGGTCGGTGATGACGAACGTGCCATCGGGGCCTGCGACCAAATCGCGAACGAGCTTGCCCTGCTCGTCGAGCACCTCGACCCCTACCTGCCCGGCGGGTTTGTCGTTTTCGGCGAGCCGCACCGCGCCCGAGAGCCAGCCCTGGTTGACTGGGACGGGTGGGATCTTCATCTCGAACACGTAGCGATATCGAATGCGCGAGGCTATCGGCTCCCAGTCTTGGCGCGCAGGCTCGAAAAGGAACTGCCTCGCCGCCGAAAGCGCAGCAGTGTCGAAGGCCTCGCCCCCCGACTTCGCGATCAACGCCTCCGTCACCGAGCCAGCCTTGTCGATGGTGAGCAGGAGCTCGACGACGACCTCTTCTCGAGGCTCGTCGCCGGTGGCCGGATAGGCGGCCTCGACGAAGCGAATCAGCCTGGGCGGGGTCACGAGCGGCTTGTCGGCCTCGGAGTCGGCCTCCGGGGCACGCTGCGCCCACGCGCCGTTTGCGAGCGCACTCACCAGGATCAGCACACCCGCGAAACGAAGCACCCTTGCAGCATACGGAAGGCAAAGAACCCGGACAAATCGATCGCAAGTCGTGATAGCGTGGCGCCGCCATCCATTCTTCTACGCTTCGAACCACTTCTCTTCTCATCTCGTTGGTCGTCGGACTTTTGGGCTGCGGAGACGACGCAGCACCGGCCCAAGCTTGCGCGGAGGCCGTCCCAGCGGCAGCGACGTTGTGCACGACCGAGGTCAGCGCTGCCATTCGCACCTGCTACATGGAGACCAACGCTCCGTGCGCGGCGGACGACGCGGACGTCGCGAGCGCCCTCAGCGCCCTCGAGCAGAGCGAACGGCTTTGAGCCACCCGCCGGTCAGCACATACATCGGAAACCGATAGAACTGCTCGGAAAGGATCCGCTTTGCAAAGTCCCCCGGCCCATCGAATGGAAGCGAGGGATTCGGCTCGCGATTGTGACCGATGCGTTGAAGCACCAGCGAAACTCCGATCGCCCCGAGCCCAAACAGCGCCCCGACCCAACGCCCCGCGAGAACCCCGCTCAGAACGAGCCAGGCGCCATAGATGAACGCGGGGACCGCGACGATGTGGATCAGCATATTGCCCCGGTCCTGGTGAAAATGGGCGTAGTCCTGATCCATGCCCCGAGCATACACCGAGCGGCCCATATTAGAAGGCCCCGGCTGCAGTGATTGCAGCGCAAATGTCTCGAGATCGTGATTCGTCTGCGGCGGCTGCGGGTCGGTTGGGAAGGCCTGCGGATGTGACGCCGGGTCGTCGCGGGTCTGTCACACGACTGTCACATCGAGGCCGCAGAGTCGGGTCGATTGGAGTAAAGCATTGAAAAAAGCGAGTCAAAAACACTGGGGCCTTATCGTCGCGATCGCGCTCGTGGCGACTGCATGCACTTCGCGCCGAAGCGAGCCAGGCGATGAAAGCTCGACTGGCGCCGCGCCGTCGAAGGCGAGCTCGACCCTGACGATCAAGGGCTCGGACACGATGGTGATTCTCGCTCAGAACTGGGCACAAGCCTTCATGAAGGCGAACCCGGGGAGGGTCGTTCAAGTGTCGGGCGGTGGCTCGGGCACCGGCGTTGCCGCGTTGATCAACGGCACGGCGGATCTCGCGAACGCGAGCCGGCCCATGAAAGACAAAGAAAAGAAGAAGCTCCGAGACCGTCGCGGTGCCGAGGCGAAGGAGTTCCGAGTCGCCCTCGATGCGCTCGCGGTATACGTGTCGGCCGATAACCCGATCGACTCGCTGACCATCTCCCAGTTGAAGAAGATTTTCCGAGGCCAAACCACGAACTGGAAAGACGTCGGAGGTGCGGACCGGGCTATCGTCCTCTACAGCCGCGAAAACAACTCGGGAACTTACGCTTACTTCAAGGAGCACGTTCTCGACAACGAAGACTTTGCGGCGACGGCACAGACCCTCCCAGGCACCGCAGCGGTGATCAATGCCGTGAGCAAGGACAAGGCTGGCATTGGATACGGCGGAATTGGCTATTCGGAGGGGGTCCGCACCGTCAACGTTGCAACGGCAGATGGCGATCCGGTCGAGCCAAACATGGCGAACGCGACGAGCGGAAAGTACCCGCTATCGCGTTTTCTGAACGTCTACAGCGTGGGCGAGCCTTCCGGAGTCGCTAAGGAATACTTGGATTTCATCCTGTCGAGTGATGGCCAGAAGGTTGTCGAGGGGGTCGGCTATTATCCGCTTCCGACGGAAGCAACCGCGGCATCGAGTGACTGATCACGTGCTCGAGGGACCTGAAGGCGCCAAAGCCGTCGAGGCTGGAAGACGGGTTACGTTTGGTCCGCGTCGGTCGCGGTCCAAGCTCTTGAGCTCGTTTCGCACTCCCTTGTGGCATCGCGTTGCCGAGAAAACGATCGCGGTCCTCGCCCTCACGGCGATCGCGGCGATCGCCCTGATCTTCGTCTTCATTGCGCGCGAAGCGGTCCCCATGTTCTGGGAATCGGATTTCGCAGAGGAAGTCGAGCTTCCGGATCTGTTCTTTGCGAAGCAGTGGCAAGGCTACGACGAACCGGTGTACGTCTGGCAGCCCGTTGGCGAGCCGGCCAAGTACAACGTGATCCCCCTTTTCGTCGGATCGCTCAAAGTGACTCTGCTCGCTATGCTGCTGAGCGTTCCGCTCGGCATCGGCTGTGCGATCTTCACCGCCATGTACGCGCCTAGGAGATTCCGCGAGATCGTGAAGCCGATCATCGAGCTTCTTGCGGGCATTCCTTCGGTCGTGCTCGGGTTTTTCGCGCTCATGGTCATTGCGTCGTGGGCCCAAGCGACGTTTGGCTTTCATTTTCGATTGAACGCGGTGGTGGCCGCGATCGGGCTTGCGCTCACCATCGTGCCAGTGATCTTCACGATCTCAGAAGACGCGCTGCAAGCGGTCCCACGCACGCTCACCGAGGCGGCGCTGGCCTTGGGCGCACGCAAATACCAAGTGGCTCTTCGGGTCGTCCTTCCCGCGGCAATCCCTGGAATCGCCGCGGGTGTCGTCCTCGGTTTTGGTCGCGCGATCGGTGAGACGATGATCGTGCTGATGGCTTCCGGAAACGCCGCTATCATGGAGATTTTCGACTTCACGACGAGCGTCCGCACGATCACCGCCACCATCGCAGCCGAGCTCGGTGAAGTGGCCCAGGGGGATCCCCATTGGCGCATTTTGTTCTTGCTTGGAGTGATGCTGTTCGTGGTGACATTCGTGCTGAACCTCGTCGGTGACGTGATCATTCAGCGCCTTCACCAGAGGCTGACGGCATCATCATGAAGTACACGAAGAAAGACTGGCTGCTCGGAGGGCTAACGGGGCTTGCGCTGGTGGTGATCCTGCTGCTGCTGGGTGTGCTCTTGGGTCAGATCATCTGGCATGGCGCTCCGGTGGTCAGCGTGGAGTTCCTAACCGAACGCCCAGGCGCGGACATGATCAGCGGTGGAATTTGGCCCGCGATCTACGGGACGGTGTTCATGACCCTGCTCATGACTCTCGCTGGGGTGCCCATCGGTATCGCGACCGCCGTTTTCCTGAGCGAATACGCATCGCCGCGTTCGAGGCTTGCCAAACTGGTGCGTATCGCCGTCAACAACCTCGCAGGCGTCCCCTCGATCGTTTTCGGCCTCTTTGGCCTCGGTTTTTTCATCATCTTCGTCGGCGGAGGGATCGACTCGCTCCTTTACGATGACACGACTCCGGTCTGGGGTAGGCCCTCGATCCTCTGGGCGTCTTTGACGCTCGCGGTCCTGACTTTGCCGGTCGTGATCGTCACCACCGAGGAGGCCCTTCGTACCGTGCCCCGCGAGATCCGCGACGCCTCCTTGGCGCTCGGCGCAACGCGCTTTCAAACAGTCTACAAAATCGTGCTTCCGAACGCGAAAGGCGGAATCCTCACCGGAGTGATCTTGGCGGTGAGTCGCGGGGCCGGCGAGGTCGCGCCGATCATCTTTTGTGGGGCAGCGAACTTCCTGCCCTACTTGCCAACGGACCTGCGCGACATGTTCATGCACCTCGGCTACCACGTCTATGCACTGGCTACGCAGTCACCGAATGTCGACGCAGCACGTCCGACGCTCTTTGGCACCGTGCTCGTCTTGCTCGTGTTGACGTTCTCGCTCAATCTGCTGGCAGTGATCATTCGCGCTCGGTCGCGAGCCGCCCTCCGCATATGAGTGACCCCAAAAAAGCCAATGTCGATCACGCCTCAGGTGTCAAGATGGAGACACGTGAGGTCAATGTCTTTTACGCGGACAACCATGCGATCAAGAACGTCGACCTCGACATCCTCGACCGTAGCGTGACTGCGTTGATCGGCCCCTCGGGTTGCGGCAAGAGCACGTACTTGAGGGCACTCAACCGAATGAATGACACGATCTACAGCGCCCGAGTCGAAGGGCGGATCCTCCTCGACGGCGAAGACATCTACGGCAGCGGGGTGGACCCGGTCGAGGTTAGGCGTAGGGTTGGCATGGTCTTCCAGAAGTCGAACCCTTTTCCGAAATCGGTCTTCGACAACGTCGCGTTCGGACTGCAGATCGGCGGCGAGAAAGACAAGGACCTGATCGCCGAGCGCGTGGAAGAGTCCCTCAAGGGAGCCGCGTTATGGGACGAGGTCAAGGACCGCCTGCAAGCATCGGCATTGGGGCTCTCCGGCGGCCAGCAGCAGCGATTGTGCATCGCCCGGTGCCTGGCGGTGTGGCCCGAGGTGATCTTGATGGACGAGCCCGCCTCTGCGCTCGACCCGATCGCGACCGCGAAAATCGAAGAGCTCATCCGCGAGCTTCGCGAGCAGTACACGATCGTCATCGTGACCCATTCCATGCAGCAGGCAGCGCGCGTCAGCGACTATACGGCGTTTTTCTACATGGGAGAGCTCATCGAATACGGTGCGACCGACCGGATGTTCACCCGGCCTGCAAGAAAGCGCACCGAAGAGTATATTTCCGGTAGGTTTGGATGATGTCTCGCCCTAGTCGACCGATGCGAACGCACACCCATCAGGAGTTCGAGGCGGAGCTCCGGAATCTAAAGGATCGGCTCTTGGCGATGGGCGGCCGATGCGAGCAGATGATCGGCACTGCGGTTCGTGCGTTCGAGGATCGCGACGAGGCCCTTGCCAACGAAGTCATGGAGGCTGACCGCGAAATGAATGAGGACGAGCGCGCCGTCGACGACCTCGCGGTTCGCATCCTCGCCTTACGCCAGCCGGTGGGTCGAGATCTTCGGTTCGCCGTAGCTGCGGTGAAGGCATCGACCGACTTGGAGCGAATTGGCGACGAGGCCGTCAACATCGCAGAACGCGCCATCGAGATGACGCCCGCGGATCGACTGAGCCCCCCTGGCGCGAAGCTGCCCGAGATGGCGAAGCGAGCAGGCGCAATGCTACAGGAAGCCTTGAACGCTCTGGTCGAAGAAGACCCCGAGAAGGCTCGTGGCGTTTTTGACCAAGACGATGCGGTTGACGACATCTACAGCGAGGTTTTGACCATGTGCCTCGATTACATGAAAGACGATCCGGCACGCATCGCCGATGGTATGCGCATCTGCAATTGCGCCAAGTATCTCGAGCGCATTGCCGATCACGCGACGAATATCGCCGAGATGGTCGTCTTCCTCGTCGAAGGCGTCGACGTCCGACACGGTCACGCTTGAGGCCGCGGTTCGCAGTCTAAGGGTACCCGACAGGCGGGAACACCTCGTTCGGCGGCGGGCAGCGATAGAGCGTCGCGGTCACGATCATCGTCATCCCATCTTCGAGGTCGGGCTGTGGAGGCTCCAGCATGATGTGTGTCGCACCGCGCTCGGCCGCTTGATCGAAAGCGTCGGCTCGCGCGGCCCTGTCGTTGCCGCCGGCACCCTCGACGACGCCGATCTTCTCACAGCGAGGCTCTTTCTGGACGACCTTGATGCTCGAGGTGCTTTCCGTGCTCTTAGGGCTGCAAGCCGTTGAGAGCCAGCAGCAGCCGATGAGAAGGCCCACAATCCGCAAGCTAGAGCGATGCTTGAAGCTGTAGCCGGAATACGGTTTCACCTTGGCCGAACCGCTCTTGCTCGTTCCAGATCTGCGACACATCGGCTTGGATCTTGAAAGGGTGCCGGGCGAAATAATAGCTCAACGAAAACGTGCCCCCATAGCTGTCGTCTAGGCTGGTCGGCGCTCTCTTCGAGCTCCCCAAGATGAACGAGCCTCGTGCTGCGAACTCGAACCGCGTGCGAGGAAGGAGGTAGCCAGCTTGAAGCATCCAACCAAGGCCGTTTCGGGCCGCGGTCGGCTCGATTGGATTTCCCTCTTCGTCCTCGGTGATGTCGCCAAACTGGCGCTTTCCGGTTCGATAGGCGAATTCGCTGATCGCCGAGAAGCCGCGAACCTTGAAGATCGCGTCGACGAACAAGAAGTGATAATCGGCGGTGCCGCCGTCGGCGAAGGGCGCGCCGATCATTCCTCGCGCACGATCGGCGTTCTGGAAAAACGAGTACGTGGTGCCGATGGAAAGCCGGGGCTTGGTTCGAGCGAAATCCACCTCGCTGTAGTCACGGAAAATGCCGAGCGGTAGGTACTCGAAGCGAACCAAGTACACCATCGCGAAGTCTTTGAACTGCGGGTTGTTGAGGCCGGTCCCCGACGTGATGCCCAGGACGTAGCGCATCTTGTCCTTGCCGAGAAAATCCCGGGACCGAACATCGATGCCGATGTCGCGATCGAGAGTGAACTCCGCGTTGACTCGAGACCGGTCGACCATCTGCAGGTTCCCAGAGGAAATGACCCGCTGCCGATTTGACGAGATCTTGTACTGTCCGATTCGAACCTGGACGTCTCTTTTCTTGGTGAAATCGAGATAGTAGTCGAGCACCACGTTGTCTGCGCGAAGGGGGTCGACCTCGAGCTTGTATTGATTGTGCTTCCCAAAGGCGTGCCCCTGAAAGATGAAGCGAGCGCGGCGGATTCGGAAATTGTTGGTGACCTCGTCTGGCTCGTCTGCAGCTCTGGGCCCGACCTCGCCACTCAAAATAGTCCAAAGAAGCTGGATCCGAACGCGGATACGAAGCTGAAACTCGTCGTCGGCGCTGTTGATCTCGACGCCCTTGCCGGGCCTGAACTTGATGTCACCGCGATCGACCGGGTGGTCCGCCATCATCTCGTCGTCGCCGTCAGGGCGAAGCTGTTCGCCTGGGACTCTCGACTCGACCTTTGCCTCTTGATCCGTCTCTTGCGACGGGTCGGATCCAGGCGCGGTAGGCCCGGGCGGTGGGACCTCGATGACTTCGGTTCCTCCTGACGGCTCGCCCTCGGGGGCCTCTTCAACCGCCTTCTCCTGCTCTTCGGGGATATCCGGGGGCTTGTCGGTGGGAGCGGGCGCTTGTTCCTGAGCGAAGACCGGAGACGCCAATATCAGCGAGAGGACCGCGCACAGAGCGTGGCGATTGAGACGGGCCTGTTTCATTGCCCGCGTGGTACGCGTCAAATGTGTCAGCTCTGTGACACCAGGGTGTCGCTCTTGGGGCTATCCGGACCGGCGCAAGCGAAGGGAAAATCGGGTCCAGCCTTCTCGGCTGTCAACCGTGATCGCGCCCCCCAGCTTCGCGACCAAATGTTTCACGATCGAGAGCCCAAGCCCCGTCCCCCCAAGCTCGCGAGAGCGGCCGGCATCCACCCGGTAGAACCGCTCGAAGATCCGGTGAAGATGCTTCGCGGGGATCCCGAAACCCGTATTGGCGACTTCGATGAGGGCACCATCTGCTTCGTCGGCGATCGAGATGCGGATCTCCCCACCTCGTGGGGTGTACTTGATCGCGTTGTCGACGAGATTGACGAGAACCTGCTCGAGAGCCCGCTTCTCGGCAAGGACGTGGGGAGCTTCTTCGAGGCCGGAGCAAACCATCCGCAGATCCTTGGCTCGAGCTTGGGCTTCGAGTCCGCGAACCACTTCATCGAGAAGCGCTCCGGGTGCTACCGGGCCGAGCTCGAGTTTCAGTTCCTCCCCCTCGAGCCGGCTCAAGTCGGCCAAGTCGTCGACGAGAGCCTGTAGGCGTTCGGTGTGTCGCAAGATGATATCGAGGAATTCGCGGGCAGCCTTAGGGTCTTCGAGCGCGCTCTGCCGAAGCGTTTCGGCAAACCCTCGGATCGCGGTCAGGGGTGTTCGTAGTTCGTGACCGGCATTTGCCACAAAGTCACGGCGTACACGGTCCGCCTCTCGCTCTGCCGTCACGTCGCTGAGCACACAGACCACCCCGCGCCGGTTCTTCAAAGGCGCAACGGAAACGCGAAGAGAGCGTCTCGCCTCGCCGCCGATGCCTTCGAGATCGATTTCGAGCACTGTCGAGACCCCGCGTTGCGCAGCCTCGATCGCTAGGTGGAAGTCGGGGTGCCTGATCGCCTCTACGGCGGTTTTCCCCTCGACGCGTCGGCCCACCCAGCTCTCCAAGACCTCGTTGCTCAGGGTGATCTGCCCCGCCGAATCCGTCACGAGAACCGCCTCGGACATCGCGTCCAAGATCGTACCGAGGCGGTCTTTTCTCGAGTGTTTCTTCTTCTCGCTCAGCGAAAGCCGCTCCGCCAAACCATCAAGCGAACGGCCGAGATGGCCAAACGGCCCCGGGCGCCGCATGCGAGCGCGGACACTAAAATCACCTTTGAGCATCGCGTCCACAACGGCTTGTAATCGCTGAACGTCGCGCATATCACGGCGCGATACGAGCCAACCTGCCACTGCTCCGATCACGACGCCTATGGCGATGATCGCCCAGGAGCGGGCGCCCGGGGCCGTCGCCTGCCAATAGGCATATAGCCCCGCCACGATGAGCGCGACCACGCCGCCGAACACAGTGTAACGTCGAATCACGCCTGGAGGATACGCGCGACGGCGCCGCGCTACCAACTAGGACTTGAGCGCGCGGTAGCCGACACCGCGGACCGTCTCGATCTGCTTGGCGCCGGCCCCGAGCTTTTCCCGCAGTCTTTTCACGTGCGTGTCGACCGTTCGCGTCTCCACGTTCGGCGCGTACCCCCAAACGCGCTCAAGCAACGCGTCTCTCGACTGGACTCTCCCAGCGCGGGTGGCGAGGTCGAGGAGGAGGCGAAACTCAAGCGCTGTGAGCAGGACCTCTTCGCCGAGGACCTCCACTCGATGCGCCGGGACGTCGATTAGCACGGCCCCTAGTGTGATCACTTGTGGGCCCTCTACGTCGGCATTTGGAATGGTCCGTCGTAGGATCGCCTCCACTCTCAGAACCAGCTCCCTCGGGCTGAAGGGCTTCGTTACGTAGTCGTCTGCGCCCACCTCGAACCCGACGACGCGATCGACCTCGTCGGTTTTCGCGGTGAGCATGATCACCGGCAGACGAACCGTCTCACGCTGTCGGCGCAGTCGTCGGCAGACCTCGATGCCCGAAATATCGGGCAGCATGACATCGAGCACTACGAGGTCCGGTCGGCCACGCTGGATCTCGGCAAGCGCGGTGTTGCCATCGAGCGCGACGGTCACCTCGTGCCCTTCGCCTCGAAGGTTGAAGGCAACGAGATCAGCCAGGTCGGCTTCGTCCTCGACGACTAGGATTCGCGAGCCCATGTTGTTGTCCGACGAATCTGGTCGGCTTCTGTGACGCCCTTGTGACAGACGCTGTCCAACCGGCCAAACCGAGTCTACACGGCGTAAGAGCAACCTCAACGTGGATTATCAATGAAATTCAAAGGATTGGGGCCTTCTTACTTAGTGTTTGAGCCTGTCCCAGGGGAGTGAAAGGCTGGGTTGCCATGAGAATACCCCTTGCCAACCTGCTCGCGCGCAATCCCCTTCCCAAAGTCGGCGAGCTCATGACCGAGGTCATCAAGACGAGCGAACTAATTCCAGAGCTCATAGCCCTCCTCGAAGCGGGCGACCAGAAGGGAGTCGAGCGGGTCGCCAAAGAGATAAGCACCCTCGAGGGAAAGGCCGATGACGCAAAGAACGCGGCACGATCGAAGATGCCCGTCCGTCTCCTCATGCCCGTCGATCGGCGCGACGTATTGAAGCTCATCAGCGAGATCGACGCGATAGCAGACTGTGCGGAGGACGTGGGCGTGCTGCTCACCATCCGTCCTCTGACCGTGCCCAGCGAAATGAAGACCGTGCTCGACCTCTTCGTCGAACGGGTCCTCGGAACCGTGAAAGAGGCCGCAAAGCTCATCGACTTGATCGACGATTTGGTCGAATCAGGGTTTTCGGGGCCTCCTGCAGAGCGGGTGCTCCAGCAGGCCGCGATTCTCGGACGGGCGGAGCACGAAGCGGACAAGATTCAAGACCAGTGCGCCAAGGTCCTCTTCAAAGAAGAAGCGGAGCTGCCGCCGGTCGCCGTATTCATGTGGAGCAAGGTGCTGAACAAGATCGGCGACATGGCGAATCATGCCGAGAACGTGGGGGATCAGTTCCGGCTTTTCGTTGCCGGATAGGGCCGCTTTTCGCATGGAACCCATGACGATCGTTGTTGCCCTCGCGGCAATCGCCGGCCTCTACATGGCTTGGAATATCGGCGCGAACGATGTGGCCAACGCCATGGGGACGTCGGTGGGTTCCGGTGCGCTCACCCTGAGGGGGGCCATCATCGTGGCCGCGGTGTTCGAGTTCAGCGGTGCCATGCTGGTGGGCGGGACGGTCACGAAAACCATTCGCAAGGGCATCGTCGACGTCGCTGCGTTTGGGGGCGACCCGATGGTGATCGCGGTCGGCATGACCTGCTGTCTTCTCGCGGCCGCTCTTTGGCTGAACATCGCCACCTATTCGGGATGGCCGGTTTCGACGACGCATAGCATCGTCGGCGCAGTCGTGGGCTTTGGGCTGATCGCAGGTGGGTTGGACGCCGTGAACTGGACCGTGATGGCGAAGATCGTAGCAAGCTGGGTGGTTTCCCCGTTGATGGGGGGCTTTCTTGGTTATCTCGGCTTCGTCTTCATCAAGCGCCGAATTCTGAACGTCGACCGACCGCTGCTCGCGCTTCGTGGTTGGGGCCCGATCATGGTCTTCCCGATCTTTGCGATCTTGGCGTTGAGCGTGCTTTTCAAGGGACTCAAACCGCTGAAGCTCGATCTGAGTCTCGGCCCCGCGCTGGGCATCGCGGTCGTTGTAGGATTGACGGCGAGCATCATTGCCGCTCCTGTCCTCCGTCGATTCGCCCGGGCGGCTGCCACGAAAAGCAAGGATGAGCGTACCTATCGCGCCGAGCGGGTATTTCTCGTTCTGCAAGTGCTCACCGCCTGCTTCGTCGCATTTGCACACGGCAGCAACGATGTCGCCAACGCAGTGGGCCCGATGGCAGCAGTATTCGGTGCGGCCTCGGGGGAAGTCGGCGCAAAGGTCGCTGTCCCCCATCGAGTTCTTCTGATCGGTGCGGTCGGCATCGTGATCGGGCTAGCGACCTATGGCTACAAGATCATGGCTACCGTGGGACGTCGGATTACTGAGCTCACTCCTTCTCGTGGCTTTGCAGCCGAGTTTGGGGCAGCAACGACGATTGTGCTGGCCAGCAAGCTGGGGCTGCCGGTGAGCACCACCCATACGCTCGTTGGAGCCGTGATCGGAGTCGGTTTCGCGCGGGGTATTGGCGCCATCAATACGAAAGTCGTTACGGGCATCATCGCGAGCTGGTTCATCACGGTCCCCTTTACGGCGATTCTCGCCGCCGGCCTGTTCCTCGTCGCTCGCTTCACCATTCAATGAGTGGCCGTGGAAGCATGCACGCGCTAAGCACGGCCCATGGCTTTGTCGGTCGGCATCGTCGGCCTTCCCAATGTCGGGAAATCCACCCTTTTCAACGCGCTTTCGGAGAAAGAAGCCGAGGCGGCGAACTACGCGTTTTGCACGATCGACCCCAATGTCGGGGTGGTCCCGGTCCCAGACCCGCGCTTCGACCGGTTGGTCGAGCTCTACGCGCCGAAAAAGGTGGTCCCGGCTACGGTCGAGTTCGTGGACATCGCCGGCTTGGTGCGAGGCGCCTCGAAGGGCGAAGGCAAAGGTAATGCCTTCTTGAGCAACATCCGCGAGGCCGATGCGATCGCCCACGTCGTTCGGTGCTTCGAGGACGAAAACATCGTGCACGTCGACAATCGCGTCGATCCGGTCGCGGATATCCAAACGATCGAAACCGAGCTGATTTTGAAAGACCTAGAAACGGTGGCGCGGAGGCTCGACAGGGCCGAGCGCGCGGCCAAAGGCCAGGACCCGTTCGAAAAAAAGGCGGTCGTCTTTTGCAAGAGGGTCGAAGCGCTACTCAACGAAGGAAAGCCCGCGACGGCGGTCGAGCCCTCGGACGAAGACGAGACCCAGATCCTCCGCGACATGTTTCTGCTCACCAACAAGCCTTCGTTCTTCGTTGCAAACGTCAAAGATGACCAACTCGCAAATGCCGACGACGATCCGCTGGTCGCACAGGTCCGCAAGCTCGGCGAGGAGCGCGGCGCTCCCGTCGTGGTGATCAGCGCCGCGATCGAGGCCGAGATCATGCAACTTCCCCAAGAGGAGCGCGCCGAATTCGTCGACTCGTTGGGGCTCGACGAGCCAGGTCTTCACAAGGTCATTCGCACCGGATACCGCACGCTCGATCTCATCACGTACTTCACGGTTGATGAGCCCGAGGTTCATGCTTGGACCATCGACCGAGGGACCAGGGCGCCCCAAGCAGCTGGCAAGATCCACACCGACTTCGAGCGCGGATTCATTCGCGCCGAGGTGATGAAGTGCCAGGACCTCTTCGAGCTCGGCTCGGAGCAGGCGGTCAAGGCTGCCGGCAGGCTCGCAATCGAGGGTAAAGACTACGTCGTGCAAGACGGCGACATCATGCACTTTCGCTTCAACGTTTGACCATTCGCCTATAAGACGTTGACTTCGATTAGCAGGTACTCGTTGTTGCCGTGGTTGTTTACGTGAAAGAGCATGGGGGTTCCCGCCTCGAAATCATCGGTTGCGGTCCAGGTTCCATTGGTCGGACCGCTAGGCTGTGGAATCAGCAAGCGCTCGTCGAAGATCATCTGATCGCCGAGGGTGAGACTGATCCGCGCTTCACTATCAAACGGCGCGGTCAGCTGGAAATGAAACGTGCGGATTTCGACCTCGTCGCCGGCACGAATCGCCCTCAGAGACGGTTGCTCGAGGGTGATCCAGTCGCAAACTTCGGTATACACCGCCAACACCGTGAACGCGTCAAAGCACTCAGCGACGAACGGCACTCGGCAGGTCGGGGGCAGGTCTACGCACTCGCCGGTCTCCAAGTCCGGACAGTCACCTTGCGGCGGAGCACATGCGGCGCCTTCCGGAGGAGGACCGAAAATTTCCTCGCCCTTGGTCGTCTGCTGCCAACGTGTGTTGTCGACGAGCGGACCGGGATCGCCCCCAGCGCCAGTTCCACACCCGACGACGAGCCAAACGCCCGTAGCGATCATCATCCGCCCAAACATGTTACTCCCTTCGGGATACTCCTCGACGAGGCAACGGTTAGCCCTCGCGAGGAACGCTGACCCGAACCCGAACGTCGGGCTTGATCTTCAGCGCGCCAAAAGCCGCCGTGTACGGCTTGATGCCGAAGTCGAGTTGATGGATCGTCACCTCGGTCACCCATCGCTGCCCCTCGGGTCGAACGTCTGCCTGAATCGTCCGAGACAACCCATGCAGGTGGAGCTGGCCTTCGACCGAATAGCCCTCGCCTTGCTGAACGACCTCCACCGACTCGAAGCGAATCTCTGGATGTTTGCGTGTCCGTAAGACGTCCTTCGTGATGTTGTCGTAGATCTTCTTCTTGTCGCCTTCGCTCAGAGCGGACGGATCGTCCAGTCCGTCGATCTGCGCGCAAACGACCTGAATGCTGCTCGGATCGAACGTCGCTTGGATGCTTTGAGACCCCTCGTCGAGCTCGATTGAAAACCGCTCGACCTGCATCTTCAGGTCGTGGGCGAGCCGCGCCAAAAGCCCATCCTTGAACGAGAAGATCAGGCACTCGGAGTTGTAGGCGTCGTAGCGAGGCATCGCGGGCCATGTAACTCACTCCGCGGTCCTAGGCCAGTTCGTGTTTACCGTAGCGCAGAGCCTCAGGGTTCCTGAATGAAGTAGGATCCGAGGAGGATGAACATCTCTTCCTCGGTGGTGACGCCTCCGCCGGTCGGGCAGGCATCGCAGATGCCGACGCCGCCGCAAAGCGAGTCGTCGCCGTTGCACGTCATCCCCTGGTCGGGCCCGCCATAGCAGGAACGCTCCTCGGGCGCGCAACCGCAGCCAAAGACCTCAAATCCACCCTGCGAGGCAAGGCCGCGTATCGTGGCGACGAAGTCACAGGTCTCGGCATCGGGCTTGGTCGACTCGCGACGGACCTCCTCGGGATTGGTTTCCCCGTTGTCCCAGAGCGAACAATACTTGAAGGTACGGTCGCGCGGGTCGGCGCTGTCGTAGACCGGTAGGTCTGGCTCGAAGAAGCGCTGGTAGAGCGGATCGGCGTAGTCGCGGCTGATGTAGTCCGGCTCGCGATCCTCAGGAAGGCAGTCAGGCCCAGGCTCGCACGCTTCGTTGGGCGGATACCACACGCGGAACCGCTTGCCGAAGCGGTGCGTATGAGAGCTCAAGGTCATCAGCCGGGCGTGCTGCGGGATGGTGTAGCTCGTGCATACTTCCTTCGAGGTAAACGCCTCGACCGTTCCCATGCCAAAGATGTCAGAGGCATCGAAGATCTGCCGACGCTCGTACAACTGCTCCTCCGGAGTCGCGAACTCGACGTTCATCCACTGCTCGACCGTGGTGTCCGTCTCGGTGAGGTTGAACGCGTGGCTGTCCCAGACGATGAAGCCCTCGACCGGCATCAAAGCGTAGACGTTGGTGGGATAAACCTCGCGGAACGTGGCTTCCTGGGCTGTCGCGACGTTCTGACGAACGTCGGCGTCCCCGAAGAGCCCCGCCACCGTGCCGAGGTCGTTCGGGCCATTCCTGTAGCCGATGCAGGCGACCGAGGTGGTCGGCGCCGTCACACACTGACTGCGATCCCCGCACTCGTCGGACCCTGGCGTGCACGACACTCCATCGTTCTCGCCGCCGAGGCAGATCCATTTCTTCCAGGCGTCGCTCATCGGATTCCACACCGCTTCGATCGTCGGCACGTAGAACTCGACGATGCTGTGGTGCGATTGCGGATCCTGCGCTAGGAGGATGTCGTTATAGGCAAAGCAGTCGCGGTCGGGGCCGCCCTGTGCCTCCCCGCACGGCACCTTGAGCTCGTTCGGAACCTGGTCGGAGTAGTTGTAGTAGCTCACGAAGCAGACCTCGCCCTCGCCTTCGGCTGGGAGCGTCCAGCCACCAGAGTAGAACTGCACGCCCTTGTCCGCAGCCGGCGGAGGGAGCGGTTGGATCTTGTTGGGAACGACCTCGCCCTCGAGGGCGCAGGTGGCAAACGCCTCGGAGCCGTCGACGATCCCGATCTCGGGAGCACCGCCGCGGATCCACGCGCGCAGCAATCCGAGGTCATCCTCGCTCAACGCATCGCCACCGAGCGGCATCGCGCTGCCCCCGATGCCCTGCGCGCCAAGATTGGTGCCTTCGGTTTTCGCTTGGACCTTCAGGTAGAGGAGGCTCAGGTCCTGCTCGGCCGGAAAGACGAGCTTGAAGTCGCCCGCGACGCCATCGACGTTGATCAGGTTGTCGTAGGCAACGCCGGCACGGAGATCCAAGCCGGACTGAGGCGAGTCGCCGTGGCAATTCGACGCGGTGCAACCACGTGCCTCGAAGATCTGCTCTTGGATCTGAGCAAACGTGCTGTCGGCGTCGCATTTGGGGGCTTGGCTGGCGTCGTTGCCGCAGCCCACTACGGCCAAGGCGCTGATCGCGAGGAACAAGACACGAACGGGTTTCATAGGGGCTCCTAAGCGTTGAACGGTGAGATCGAGGGCCGGATTGTTTGTGATTGGTTTATCGGTGCACGCAAAGTTGCGGAGTGCTCATAAAGTGGATTGGTTTTCCGGGCGAAAGCCAGCTGCGTAGCAACGTCCGCTACGGCGAAGGGGGCTGAACGAAGTACGACCCGAGCGGGATGAACATCTCGTCGTCGGTGGTGATCCCTCCCCACACGGGGCAGGCGTCGCAGATGCCTTCGCCTCCACAGACCGAGTCGTCGCCACCGCACAACATGCCCTGGTCGGGCCCCCCAAAGCAGGCCCGGTCCTTCTCGGCACAGCCGCAGTACGCGACTGGCGCAGCGCAGGTGGGCGTATTGGGCTTGGTGGACTCGCGCTTCACCTCGGAAGGATCGTCGGCGCCATTGTCGTAGCGGGCGCAGGCCTTGAACGTGCGGTCCGCAATGTCCGCTCCATCGTACTCGAGCGGCGGGTCATAATAGAGGTAGAGCGGGTCGTCGTAGAGCCGGCTTTCGTAGTCGGCGGGGCCTGGCGGCGGGACGCACCCCTGGGAGCCTGCGCATGGCTGATGGGGTGGAAGCCAAATTCGGAAGAGCTCGCCCTTTTGATGCATGTGCGAGCTGAGAGACATCAACCGGCTATACTGAGGGAGGTCAAAGGTCATGCAGACCTCGCGCTTCTCAAACGGCGGGATGGTCGACATGGCGAAGATCTCTTGCGCTTCGAAAAGTTGCTGGCGGAGCCATTGGCGGCCCTGTTCTGGAACGAAGCTCAAGTTGACCCATTGCTCGATGCTCGTGTTTTTCGTGGTGAGATTAAAGCCATGACTGTTCCACGCGACGAACCCTTGGAGCGGGAGCCGCGAATAGACCCCCTCTTGCGGCTGGTCGATGAAGGTCGACTCCTGCGCGCCCGAAAGCCCAACCCGCGTCCCGGACACACCGCCGATCGCGCCAGCGCCGAAATCCGAAAAGTCGCTTGGTGCGTGAGGATAACCTACGCAGGCGACCGACGTCCGAACGGGCGTACTGCACGCCGATCGCACGCCGCACGCCCCCAGGTCGGTCGGGTCGCACGGCTGCCCATCGGCAGCGCCACCAAGGCAACTCCAAGGACCCCAGTCACCCCCGTTGGGGTCGGACTCGGGGGTGTAGACGGTAATGATGCTGTGATGCGACTGCCCGTCCTGGGCGAGCTCGTTTCGGCCGAAGGCGAAACATTTCCGACCCTCGCCAAACTCGTCGCAGTCAACCTGATATTCGGGCGGAACCGCATCTCGAAAATCGTAGTAGGTCGCGTAGCAAACCTCGTCCTCGGCCTCTGCGCCGAGCGCCCAACCCCCGGCGTAGACCTGGACACCTTCACCGGGCGCGGGAGGCGGCAAAGGATTGATCTTGTTCGGGTCGGCGGCGAAGCTTCCTTCACACCCGAGAAGGTTGAGCGTGCCTGCAACGATTCCGTCCTCCGGAGCACCCGCGCGCATCCACAACAAGACGGCTTCGATCTTGTCGTCGGAGAGGCGCGGGAGACCCGACGGCATCGCCTGGCCAAGACCTGCACTGGCGAGCTCTTGGGTGGTCTCGTGAAGCTTGCGGTAGAGAAGGCTGCGCTCTTGGTCGCCCGGGAAGACACGCTCGATGTCGGAGTTGACGCGGCTGCTCACTCGCACCAGCGATTCGTAGGAAGCGCCCGGACGAAGATCGAGCCCACCGGCCGATTCGAAGCTCGCGCCGTGACACGCGTTGCTCGTACAGCCTTCGCCTTCAAAGATCGTTGTCTGAATCGCAGCGAAGGTGCTGTCGAAGTTGCAGTCAGCCGCCTCGTTCGAGCTTTCGCCGCAAGCACTTGCCACCAGTGCTACCGAGCTGGTGAGCACGAACCAGTCTAGTCTACGCATACCTGAGCCTCTCGCCGATGGGGGTATAGGGCCGAGACGCGGGCTCGTCTCGCTAATTGACCCACATTCAATTAACAATTTATCAGAAGGGCGCAAGTCGCGCGCAAAACCCCCGCCTCAAATCCAAGGCGATGGGCTAAAAGACCTGCTCATGCCTCTCGAGATCCTCTTCAAGGGCGCGAATTTCGCAGTTCTTCCGTTTTGGCTGCTCCTCCTGGTCGCGCCTCGATGGCGCGGGACGCAACTATTGGTGCATGGGCCTGCGGTGGTCTTGCTCCTAACACCTATCTACGCCTACATGCTCTTCGGCTACGGACCGTCGCCGCAAGACATCGACATGACGACGCTTTACGGAGTGATGAGCGCATTTACGGCGCCCCACGTCGTCGTCGCCGGTTGGATTCACTATTTGATCTTCGACCTCTTCATCGGCGCCTGGGAGGCGCGTGACGCACTGCGTCTCCATATCCCACAACTATTCGTTATCCCGTGTCTGTTGGCGACTCTTGTCGTCGGTCCCGTAGGGCTGTTGCTCTACGTAATCGTGCGGTTCATCACCCGCGGCGTGATCCAATACGACGAAACCGTTTCCGCAGAGTCACGGTCTTAATAAGAAAGGGCCAGCGCTGTCAGGCGCCGGCCCTCTTTTCAAATGAACTCCCACCGGTGTGGGGGAGTTAGTTCGGTGGGCTAACTCGTCCGCACCTCCGGTGAGAGTTCGGTTCTACTACTTATGTCCATATGCACATTCCTCCCCCGGCGATGCCGGCGCTCTCGGGTCTCTGGGCACCACGCCCAGACCGCGCAGAGCCTTCTTTGGTGGTTAGACCCACGGATATCGAGGGCCGGTTCACGATGGCGAGTCTCCTGTTGGAGTTCGCACCATTGCGGGGGCTCCGCCCAACCGCCACCGATGGCAAGTCGCATTGCGAAAAGGGAGTCCCTTTTTCGGGCAACGCCACTCACCCTTGCAAGATAGCCGCAACACGCGATCGCGCCAAGTCTCGAGCGTGCTCAGAGCAGGAATTCGTCGCCGAGCTGAAGAATCTGCAGGTTCCGACCACGGATCTGAGCAAGCTCGCGCAACACCTCGGCCTCGAACACCGGCTTGATGTGATATAGTAGAATCGGTAGCTCGTCTCGGTGCGTCAGCTTGCGGAGCTCGGCCTCGAGCGTTTCCGGTGTGTGATGTCGAGACCGGTGCGCCAGCTCTGCTTCCCCGTTCGGGAACGACACTTCCATCATGAGAGCTTGCAGATCGTCGAGCGCATTCACGTGGGTCCAAAGCTCTTCGGTGGGCCCGGTGTCTCCGCTGTAGACGATACTGGTAGCGTTTTGATGGATGATGAACGCGGACGTGTCGACCGTGTGATTGACCATGACGGGCGTCACATCGAAGCCCCTTACTTGGGTTGGTCGACCAGGCTCGATCTCGACGAAACGCACCGCCGGCCCGTACTCGGACTCAATGCGTGTGAAGTCGGGCCAAATGATGTCGTTGAAGAAATGCTGTTTGAGAGCGCGAACGGTCGCCGGAACGCCAACGATCTCGAGCGTGGCGCTACCCTTTTGACAACGATTGTCAGCTAGTGTCGCGAGATCGCGAATGTGGTCCATGTGGGGATGACTGATCAAAATCGATTCGATGCGCTCTTGCTCGTCGAGCGACAATGACGCGGTCACAGCACCGGCGTCGACCGCAAGCGTGTCGCCAACCAGGAAGCTCGAAGTACGGTGTTTGGGCGTCTCTCCACCATGACAACCGAGACTGCGCAGTTGCATCATCCGCCCCCGGAGTTGCGAAGGAACTCTAGAAATTCAGCGAGGCGTTCGTGGTCCCTGACGAGCACGAACCCGCCCGAAACTTCGATCACTCCGACGCGGGTGAGTCGGCGCAGAGCGCGCCGGACTTCATCTCGCTTGATCCCTAGCTTGAGGGCGAGCTCCGAGTCGGTGATGTCGGGAGCCGACGAGCCATTGGCGGGTTGAAGCATGTCTTGGACCTCGAGAATGACACGCGCGGTGACGTCGTCCTCGAGGAGGATGTCGATGAAACGGTTTGCCTTCTCGAGTCGCTCGGCAAGATGTCGAATCAGTCGAATCGCCACTTCACCGGCATCGAGGATCATCTCCTGGAGCTTCTCGGTCGGTACTTTGAGGAGCTCTGCCTCTTCGAGCACCTCGACGGTAGCCGACCGCGCACCCCCGGTCACGACCGCCATCTCTCCGAAGAAATCGCCCGGGCCGAGGGTCGTGACCACGCGTTGGCGCCCGTTTGATTCCTTGACGACGCGGACTTTACCCGCGCGAATGACGTACATCGACTGGCCGGGGTCCCCCTGGCGAAAAACCGTCGTACCCTCCGAAAGACGAACGCCAAATCTCTCAGCCAAAGACTGATCCACCATCCCCGCCTAATCACTCTAACGCGCTGCGAAGTCGACCGCCAGATCGTTAGGACGTAATCTCACGACCGAGCGCTGATGACGGTCGACTGGGAGCAAGTCCTGGCTTTCGCGCCCGCCGCGGGCATCGCGTTGAGCATCCTGCTCGCGTTTCTCGCCTCCGGGCACGTCATCCTCAACAAAGTCGACACCCGTGCCGCGACCGGGTGGGTCGGCTTGATTTGGCTGGCGCCAGTCCTCGGAGCGACCCTGTACCTCTTTCTCGGGATCAATCGAATCCAGCGGCGCGCTAGGGGGCTCAAATCGAGCGCGATCCATTACGGTGTGCCTTTGGACGAGGCCCCAAGCTCACCCGCAGACCTGGATCGAGAGCTGGGCGTCGAACGGGCACGCTTCGTGGAGCTCGCGCGCGTCGTGAGCGACGTCTCCTCGCGGCCGTTGGTCGTGGGCAACTCGATCGACCGGCTAGTCGATGGCGACGAAGCGTATCCGGAGATGCTGTCCGCGATTCAAGGTGCAAGTCGCTCGATCGCACTCGTGAGCTACATCTTCGAAGCGACCGGAGTGGGCGCCGAGCTCGTCAGTGCGTTGGCACACGCGAGCGAGCGGGGAGTCGAGGTTCGTGTGTTGATCGACGACGTCGGAACGCGATACGCACGTCCGCGGATTCATCGTGTGCTTCGAAAGCGTGGCGTTCCGGTGGCCAGGTTCTTACCCGCGCTTCTCCCGCGCAGCATGACGCACTTCAACTTGCGCAACCATCGAAAGATCATGGTCGTCGATGGTCAGATCGGTTTCACGGGGGGGATGAACATAAGACAGGGTTGCGTTCTCGCATCGCACCCGAAGTACGCCACCAGGGATCTTCACTTCCGGGTCGAAGGCCCGGTCGTGGGTCAGCTCCAGGAGGCCTTCGCGGAGGATTGGGCGTTTGTCACCGATGAGAAGCTCGAAGGCCCTCTTTGGTTTCCCGATCTCGAGCCCCACGGGCAAACAGTTGCGCGCGGGATCAGCGATGGCCCCGACGCGAACATCGACGCGTTGCACTGGGTCTTTTTGGCGGCGGTCGGAGCGGCACGCCGATCGATTCGCATAATGACGCCGTATTTTCTTCCGGAGCAGGTCTTGTTGAAAGCCTTGCATCTCGCTGCGAAGCGAGGAGTGGAGGTCGACGTGATCGTTCCGGAGATCGGAAACCTGCCCGTGGTTCGCTGGGCGATGTGGGGGCACTACGCCGAAGCGCTCAAGGAAGGGGTTCGCCTCTGGCTCACACAGCCTCCATTCGATCATTCGAAACTTTTCGTCGTCGACGGATACTGGTCCTCGATCGGCTCGGCCAACTGGGATCCCCGAAGTCTTCGACTCAATTTCGAGTTCAACCTCGAATGCTACGACGAGATGTTTGCCACGAGCCTCGAAGCCCACGTTCGCGAACGGCTCGAGGGCGCACGACTGCTCACCTCCGAAGAGCTCGAGGCGAGGAGCACGTTGCTGAAGCTTCGGGACGGTGCGGCGCGGCTGTTTACACCTTATCTGTGAGCTCAGCCGAGCTCCAAGAGGCGCTTCGAAGTGGCGGGGGCGGCGGAGGGTGCGACGGCTAGGTGTGCGCGCAGGAGTCGCAGGTCAGCCGGCCCGTCGATGTCGTACCAAGGCGAGGTAACGGCCACCCGGATATCGGCGTTTGCTTGTTTGGTATCTTTGAAAGCAAAGGGAGTCGACCAGCGAACGCCCTCGAACGTCGGTCGAACCCGATGAGATGCCCCGATGGCGTAGTATCCGCCATCGCTCGCGGGCCCGAGCATCATCGAGTGGTTGTTTAGCGACTCAAAAGCATCGACGATTAAACCAACAGGCAACGTGGGCGCGTCGCTTCCGACGATCACGACCCGTTCGTAGCGAGCCAACCCTTCTTCGAACGCGGCGCCGAGTCGAACGCCGAGGTCGCCCTTCGGTTGGATGCGCACAGTCGCTCCCATGGTCGCTGCCCAGGTCACGACTCGGTCTACAGGTGCTCCTGCGCACCAGATCGCGAGGTCGACGCGGCCTAGAGATCGGATCCGCGCGCATAGGCGCAGGGTATCCTCGACGAAGGCCTCGTAGAGGTCGGCCGCGCCCTGTTCACCGAGCGACTCGGCCAAGCGCGTCTTGGTGATGCCCGCGACCGGAGGCCGCAGAAACAAAGCCAGCTGCGCTAGGTCCATGCGTGGCGGCCCAGCAGCCAGAGGATCTTTGCGCCCGCGCTGACGGAGCCCTTCACGGTACCGCTTACTTTGGATGCGCCGATGCGCGCGCGATACGAGACAGGGACCTCGCGATACGGGATCCCTAGCTTGGCCGCTTTGATCTGCATCTCGACGGTCCAGCCGAAGTTTCGGTCTCGCATCCCAATGAGCTCGAGCGTGCGCCAGCGAACGGCGCGGAAGGGCCCCAAATCGGTGTAGTTCACGCCATAGAGCAGCCGAAGCGCGCGACATGCGATGAGGTTGCCAACCTGTTGCTGGATGCTGAGCGATCCAATCTCTCGGCGCCCCGTCGCGCGCGACCCAATGACGAGCTCGGCTTCGCCCCGGAGAATCGGCTCTACCAACGATGGAAGCTCGGACGCGTGGTCGCTGTAGTCGCCGTCCAAGAAGGCAACGACCTCTGGAGGGTTCGTAGCCAGGTGATCGAGCGCCCGAAGGCAGGCTGCCCCGTAACCGCGCTCAGCCTCGTGCACCACCTCGGCGCCGGCTGCACGAGCCACCTCGGCAGTGTCGTCAGTCGATCCGTTATCCGCCACCACGATACGGCGGACGAGCGGGCGCGGGATCTCTCCGAGCACTTTGGGGAGGGCTCGCTCCTCGTTCAATGCGGGAATGACGACGTCGACGATAGCCATGGCAGGGGGATAGCCCCTTTGTCGAGCCTTTAGAGACGCTTCGAGTAGTACTCGATGACGAGGTCGATCTCGAGAGGGAAGGGCACCGAGTCGGGCTTTGGAAGCGCCTTGGCGGTAGCGGTCTTCTTGCCCTCGTCAAACTCGATCCAGTCGGGCCGCGCGATGCGGACGTCCTCGAGGGCTGCATCGACCGAAGCCAGGTCTCGGCTCCGCTCGCGAAGACTGACGACATCGCCCTCGCGCACGCGATAGGAAGGAATGTCGAGTCGCTTGCCGTTCACGAGGAAGTGGCCGTGGCAAACGAGCTGGCGAGCTGCCGGGATGGTTGGCGCGAAGCCCGCTCGGAACACGAAGTTGTCGAGGCGTCGCTCGAGGAGCTCGAGGAGCTTGTCACCGGACGGGTCTTTGCTGTGCACCGCCTCGCGGTAGAGCCGCATGAACTGGCCCTCGTTGAGGCCGTAGTTGAAGCGCAGCTTTTGTTTCTCGAGAAGCTGCTTTTTGAAGTCGCTCATCTTGCGGCGGCGCGCTGACTTCGGCCCATGAACACCGGGCGGATACGGGCGGTTCCACATGCTCTTGCGCGAGAGCCCCGGCAGGTCGATGCCGAGGGCGCGCATGCGCTTTACCCGAGGTCCTGTGTATCGAGACATTTACTAGGCTCCCAGCACGAAATCCGACGGCTTTTCGGCGGCTCGCGCGAAGGCGGCCCTTGTAGCGGCATTCTGCCGCCGAGGCAAATCGAGGGGGAATCGTAAGTCCGTGGGGTGGGCGTTGGGTAGCGTAAGGTCGAATTTCTGGGTAACCAGGGGCATGGGGGAGGCGCGAACTATTCATTTCGTCTCGTTGGGGTGCGCCAAGAACCGGGTCGACACCGAGGTCATGCTCGGGGTGAGCGACCAGGCCGGATTCCGGCATGTCGATGATCCCAAAGAGGCGGAGGTCATCGTCATCAACACCTGCGGCTTCATCGGTCCAGCCAAAGAAGAGTCGATCGATACGATCCTCGAGATGGGAGCCCACAAAGTAGAGGGCGCCTGTGAAAAGCTGGTCGTCGCCGGATGCCTTTCGCAGAGGTACCCCGAAGAGCTCGCGCTCGAGGTCCCCGAGGTCGACCATTTCCTCGGCTCGAGTGACATGCTCAAGCTGCGCACGGTTCTCAAGGGCCGAGAGGAACGGATACTGGTCGGCAACCCGGCCGAGTACACGATGCATGCGGACGACCCCCGGATCCTCACGCAGGCTTCCCATCGCGCCTACGTCAAGATCGCCGAAGGCTGCAATCGGTCGTGCAGCTTCTGTGCGATCCCCTCTTTTCGCGGAAAACAGCGCTCGCGGACGATCAGCGACCTGGTCCGCGAAGCAGAACGACTCGCCGCAGCCGGAGTCGTCGAGCTGAGCCTGATCAGCCAGGACACGATCGCCTACGGACGTGACCTGTCGAAGCGCGCGACACTGGCGGAGCTCCTCGAGGCGCTTAGCGCAGTCGACGGGATCCGCTGGATCCGCGCGCACTACCTGTATCCCGAGACACCGACCGACTCTCTCATCGAAGTGATCGCACGGCACGACAAGGTGCTGCCGTACATCGACATGCCGCTTCAGCATGCCTCGGACCGCATGCTCCAACGAATGCGACGCGGCCATGGTGGGGAGCGCATGGTGCGCGTGGTCGACCGTCTTCGTGCGGCGATTCCAGATCTCGTCTTCCGAACGACCTTCATCGTCGGTCATCCGGGCGAAACCGAGGTTGACTTCCAAGAGCTTTGTCAGTTCGTCGAATGGGCTGAGTTCGACCACGTCGGTGTGTTCCTCTACTCCCAGGAAGAAGGGACTCCGAGCGGAGACATGCCGGACACGCCAGAGGCTTCGATCGCACAGGCACGTCGAGCGGAATTGATGCGCATCCAGCAACCGATCAGTCGAAGCAGGCTCGAGCTTCGGATCGGCACCGAGCTCGATGTCCTCGTCGAAGGCGTGAGCGACGAAAGCGACTTGCTCTTGCAGGGGCGCTGGTGGGGACAGGCGCCTGAGGTCGACGGGAGCGTGTATCTCGCGAACGGAACGGCACGGCCCGGGGAGATCCGCCGCGTTTTGATCACCGATGCTGGAGATTACGACCTCATGGCCGACTTCATCGACGATTCTGGGCAACGCGACGCGCCGCCCGACGCAAAAGATCCCCGACCCGCGAAAGTTAAGCTACGAACGCTAGCGTGAGGTGGACTGAGCTCGCCCTCGTGCTCGTGTTGCTGGCGGCTGTGAGCGGCTGCGCAACGGCGGTGCCGGCGATGGTCGGCGGCTCGACCACACCGAAGCACCGAACCGACATCGGCCTTGGGGGAGCGGCGCGCGTCCCCCTCGGGGATTTGAAGGACCCAGTCGTGACGGATCCGGGCGACTTGGGTTATCGGGAAGCTGCCGATGCCGGGGGCGTCGTGCCAATGGCCTATGCGCGCTACGGCTTGACCAAGACTTGGGACCTTGGACTGATGGTCGCAGGCACGATGGTACGGGCTGATGCACGCCACGAAACCCTGTTACGCGATGGCTCAACGCGATCGAGCCTCGTCGTCGGGATCGCGCCCTACGGCGGTTGGATCACCGATCGGGATGGCTCGGGAAGCGGTGGCCGCGTCGGCCTCGAGGTGCCGTTCACGTTCGGTGTCGACATCGGTGGCATTTACGAGTTCTGGATAGGCGCCCGGGGCAGTGGCGAGTACGTCCTTGGAGACTTCCGGGTTTCGGGCAGCAAAGCGCGCGCAAGCGGCGCCGGTCTGCGAATCGGACCGGTGATCGGGATGGCTCTCGGGATCCGCCGGTTCCATGCGTTGATCGAGCTCACCGCCGCCTACGAGCATTGGTTCATCGATCACGCCGGGGTTTCGCTCGATCGGGGCGGCTTTGCGCTGATTCCTGGCTTTGGCCTAAGGCTAAGGTTGTAGAGATCTGAGCCGTTCGCGACTCATGCAGCCTTGGCGCGGGGCGAGCGTTTCTTGCCCTTGCGTTTCGGCTTTGCGACCTCGTCGCCCCTCAGGAGGTTGCCGACGAACGCACCCATCAAGGCCATCATCGTCGCCATCAGCGCCCCCAAAATGTAAGCGCCGAGCGAGAGTTGATAGACGTCGGCAATGCTCGACAGATACGCCATCGTGGGAATGGCCGCGAGAAGGCCGCCGACTGGAGGCTCGAGGAAGTTCTTGCCGGCCGAGATGTAGTTAATCGCTGCTGCCCCGACGAACCAAAGCGCGATTGCGATGACGATGCCCGGAAAGCCCTGGGGGTCATACCGCGTGATCAAAAGCGGCAGCAGACCGAGGGCCAACGCGGCCATCACCAAGAAGAGGCCGAACGAGATCGCGACCCACCGAAGCTCGAACCTGTCGGGCTGGTGCCTGCGAGCATGAGCCTCCTCTTCGGTGAGCTCGGCCAGCAGCTCCGAAAGACGGGCCCCACACGAGCGGCATCGCTCGGTCCCCCCTGGGTTGAGTGCACCGCACACGTGGCATTCGATCTGGTCGGCAGCCATATCTCCTCACTCCGCTGTTTGCGTATCCCCGCGGGGCATTGTCTACGGCGACGAGCCCGAGTGCAACTGCCTGTACATTCGACGAAAACCTCCCTGCCTTGACGTGACGACCGGGGCCGCTACCTTCCCGCACCGCCGAAATTGCGGCGACAAGGAGGCCTGGAGTGGCCCGGTTTATCGACGAGCTGAAGCGAACACATTCCTGCGGCGAGCTACGTGAGGGCCACATCGGACAGGAGTCCGTCTTGTTCGGATGGGTTCAGAATCGACGCGACCACGGCGGTTGCATCTTCATCGACCTGCGAGACCGGGAGGGACTGACCCAAGTCGTGTTCGACCCCGAGACGAGCGCCAAGGAAGCGTTCGAGACGGCGGACCGCGCGCGGTCCGAATGGGTCCTCGGGGTCCGCGGGACGGTGCGTGACCGGGGCGCCAAAGACGACGGGACGAGTCTTCGAAACCCTCGCCTCGCGACGGGAGCCATTGAAATCATCGCAGCGGAGGCGACGGTCTTCAACAAGGCCGATACAACGCCTTTCGAGATCGAGGACGAAATATCCACGCACGAAGACAAGCGGTTGGAGTTTCGTTACCTCGATTTGCGGCGCGCACCTCTCCAAAAGAACCTGCTGATGCGGAGCCGTCTCAACCACGAGACGCGCAACTACTTCCAAGAGGAAGGGTTTCTCGAGGTCGAAACCCCCTTCATGGTCCGGTACACCCCGGGCGGCGCGCGGAACTTCTTGGTGCCTTCACGACTCTATGGGGGTCACTTCTACGCACTCGCTGAAAGCCCCCAACTTTACAAACAGCTTTTGATGGTAGCGGGTTACGACAAGTACTACCAGCTCGTGCGCTGTTTCCGAGACGAGGACCTTCGCGTCGATCGCCAACCGGAGTTTACCCAGATCGACGTCGAGATGTCGTTCATCAACCAGGACGACCTCTTCCGAGTGATCGAGGGGCTCATATTCCGCCTGTGGAGGGAGGTGCTGGGTGTCGACCTCGAGCAACTCTACCCCGATCGAACCTTCCCCCGCCTGCCATACGACCAATCGATGGAGCGGTTCGGCAACGACAAGCCCGACATGCGGTTTGCCATGGAGCATGTCGACCTCACGGCACTCACGATCGAGCATGGTGGCGGAGGGATCGGCATGCTCGAGCCCATCGCAAAGAAGTTCAAAGACGGAGTGTATCGGCGAGACCTCCCGACCGAAATCGTCAAGGCGATGGTCGTTCCCGCCGGGCATGGGTTTTCTCGCAAGGACCTCGACGCCTTCGAGAAGTTCGTCGGGCAGATGGGTGCCAAAGGCTTGGCACGGGCCAAGATCGACGCCGAAGGCAACTGGCTGCAAAGCCCGCTCGCCAAGATGGTCACGCCGGAGTTCCGCAAGGCGATCAACGAAACGGTTGGCGCAAAGGATGGCGACTTGATCCTCTTTCAATTCGGGCCAGCACACAAGGTGAACACGGTGATGGCCAACCTGCGGCTCCACGTAGCGCGCAAGCTCGGGCTGATCCCCGAGACGGGGAGTGGTGGCGAATGGAACTTCCTTTGGGTGGTCGACCCACCGCTTTTCGAGCGCAACGAAGAAAAGAAACGCTGGGAGGCGGCTCACCACGTGTTCACCCGCCCACACGACGAATGCATCGAGCTGCTCGATAGCGACCCAGGTAAAGTGCTCTCCTATCGGTATGACCTCGTGCTCAACGGCTTCGAGATCGCTGGCGGCTCGATCCGTCTGCACGACCCAGAGGTCCAAAAGAAGGTCTTCGAGGTGATCGGCCTCGGCCACGAAGAAGCGCGCGAGCAGTTTGGTTTTCTGCTCGATGCGTTGAACTACGGGGCTCCACCCCATGGTGGCATCGCCTTCGGAATGGATCGGATAGCCATGCTCGCAGCCGAGACGGAGTCGATTCGGGACGTGATCGCCTTCCCGAAGACGCAGCGTGCCAACGACTTGATGACCCGCGCCCCGTCGCGAGTGGACCCCGAGCAGCTCCTCGAGCTCAAGATCAAAACCCTCGAATAAATGCGGCGAGCGAGGGTGATGAATAGCGAGAACTTGCCGAGCGTCTTCATCTACGGACAATGTGGGTCATCATGAAAGCTCCCATCCGATCGTTGTTGTTTGCTCTGTTTGTGCTCTTCGTGGCTCTGCCTGGGGCTCCCTCGAGCGCCAAGGACGACCCCAACTCCATGAAGAACTGCTACCACGTGCGTGGGGAAGCGCGGTACGGCGCGCTCGGTTACAACCACGTCGTGATCGTGACCAACAAGTGCGATTTGACGCTCAAGTGCGAGGTGTGGACCGACGTCGATCCCTCACCGCGAATTCCTCTGACCGTCGGCCCGAACGCCACCGAAGAGGCTACCTGTCGAATCAACTCGCCGGCGCGCGGCTTCAAGGCCTTTGGCGAGTGCAAGAAAGAGTAGTCCTTCGTTCCGTCGTGGATCTCGGTCGGCCAATGGTTCGTCGATTCCCACCGCCCCCACGCTATCGCCCGGGCGCCTTCGGCGACCAATTTGTCCCACCCCACCACCCCCGCGCTATCGCCTAGGAAGCGTGGTCAGGAAGCGCTCGAATATCGCATAGCCTTCGTGCAGCTTGTCGAGCTCGGTGTACTCGTTCGGCTGGTGCGCTTGAGCCGCCGTGCCGGGCCCGAGGTTCACGCCGGGCACACCGATACTGTCGAAGCGAGCGACGTCGGTCCACGCTTGCTTGCTTCGTACCTTGGTCACGCCGCAAGTCATGAGGTGCTGAATCAACGGGTCGGTGGCATGAGGATGTCCCGCAGGCGAGAGGTCCGTTGCCCGTACTTCACACCGTTCGTCGACCAGCGCGCGCACGTCGGTGAGGGCCTCTTCGGGAGTTCTTCCCGGGGCGAAACGGTAATTGACGTTGATGTCGACCTCGCTTGGGACCACATTGCGCGCGCTTCCGCCTGAAATCACGGTCGGTGTCATCACCTCGCGGAAGATGTAACCGTCGATCTCGACGTCGTGCGGCTGGCGTTCCTCGAGGCGGCTCAAGAAAGCGGCGGCCTTGTAGAGCGCATTGTCGCCTTGCCAGGGGCGCGCGCTGTGGGCGGTACGCCCACGAAAAGTGATCGTGGCATGGACCGACCCCATCGCCCCGAGCTGCAGCTCGTTGTCGCTCGGCTCGAGACAGATCGCCAAGCTCAACTCGCGCAAC
>JBFICQ010000002.1:0-38346 GCA_041581895.1 Polyangiales bacterium
CGTCGTTCAAGCTGAGCATAGCGAAGAGCTTCGAGCTGCGTACGAGGGCGCAAGCTTGTCCTTGGTCGATGGACAACCTTTGATTTGGCTAGCCAAGCTGATGGGGGAGCCCTTTCCGGAGAACGCATCGGAAGCGGAGCGACGTTGGACTTCATCGCAGCGGCTTCCGCCGGAGGCCCGGGTTCTCGAAGAGCCTCAAACCGGAGGGCGCTGAGAGGGCGGCTGCGATGGCGACTTGGAGGGGTTCGCCCCATTGCCATCGCCTTCCCCGGCTGCCGTCGTGATGCCCCGCGCTGGGCGGGGTGCAGGGGGCACGATGCTTTCCGGTGGAATCGTGGTTCGAAGCATCCGCGTTCCCCAGGGCGCGCGCGCGACCACGAAGACCGACAGCAAGATCAAGACGAGTACGATCCCAGCCAGCCAGCGATTGGGCTGGCGTTTCTGGAAGACGTCGCCTTGGCCGACCTCGGGTATGCGCCGTGGTGCGATCTCGAGGCCATACTCCTCGGCGAGATCGATGATACGGGTCGCGTGAATCGCGGGAACCCCAGACTGGAGAAACGAACCAAGCACCGAAGGCGGCATATCATTGATGCCTTTTGGTGGGCGGCGATTGACGCCCGGCAGGAACTTCCGTTTGCCGACTTTGGTACCTACCGACACCGTACCGCCGCCAACGTTGACATAGGCGCGAATCGTGCGATCTCCGGCGTTTTCGTAATAGACCCGCATGCGCTCCCGCACTCTGTTCTGGTCGATGGGCGCAAGCTCGGGAGGTGGTTTTTCAGCTGTTTCCTCGGTTTGCGCTTGCTCTTCTTCCGACTGAACAACGCCAATGCCCGGGATTTCGTTGCGCTCGATCGCGCGCGTCAGCATTCTGCGGCCGCGCTCGGTGATACCGATCGCCTCGTCACCCACACCTCCCAAAGAGGCGGCCACGGACTTGAACGGGAACACCTCGTTCTTTCGAAGCACCGACTCCATGTCGAGCCAAGTGAACCCTGGATTGTTCGCGCCCCACTGCGATGCTGCAGTGCTCGAAATGATGATCGGCTCGATCCCGAGCTCATGGAGCGCGGCATAAACGGAGATGTTCATGGCGGGAAACGACCCGGATACGCCAACCGCAACGACGTCGCCGCTCTTGAGACCCAAGTCCTTGATCCATTGCACGATAACCGCGGCGAAATTCGGGTTTACGCTGGTCTGCTTCGAGACGAGGCTGCCGCTTCCGCTCGTGATCGGCGACAACACCTCACCGATGAGCCTGGACCCCGACGGGTCGGTCTTGGTCTGATCGCGCAAACCGCGCTTTTCCGAAGCGTCGCGAATCACATCCATCGCCTCTTTGGCGGTGCGGGCGGCGAGCAGCTTCTCCGCGTAGTGAGGCTGCCGTTCTTCAGACGGAAAGCGCTCGACTGCAACGAGACCGGTAATTGCCAAGGCGGCCACGAGCGCGCGCTGGACCTGGGAGGCGCCCTCCGGCTTCCAATACATCCCTCTCATATCGTGATGTCTCCCATGAACAGCACGAGGATCATCCTAACGATAATCGCGGCCGTGACGAGGCTCAAAGTCGTTTCGAGCACGCCCTGGCGTTGGTACCAAATCGCGATTAGCCCCGGAATAATGAAGCCGATTACGGCAGCCTCGGAGAACGGTGTAATTTGGCTTCCAAGCCACCATCGACAGGCCATACCGAGTAGGTAACCCACTAGAATCGTGAGCGCTGTACGTCGGCGGCCGTAGACGATCGCGACTTGCGAAAGCCCCTTCAGCACACCGAACGTGAGAAGCGCCGCCAGCAGTGTGATGGCGACGTCCACGGGCTTGTTCGCATAAATCGCGATGTAACCCGGAACGACCATTCCGCCTGCGGCAATACCGAAGAGCTCACCATAGAGAAGACTCGCCGCAAGGCCGAGCCCAATGGACAACGATAGCAACTCAAACTCTGGCATGTTCCGTCCCCCGATTGGCGAAGTACTCCGCCAGCGCCAACCCTGGCCCAGCAATGTTTCCAAGCCCCATCACGAGGGCTGAAGACTCGGCGAGGCCCAGCAGAATTTCAAAAATGTCGGCCGGGTGAGATTGGTCGACGAAGACGAGTCGCGTGGGATCGAGCCCACTCTTGACGGCGGCGCGGGCAAAGATGTATTGGCCCGTGCCGAGCAGCACCACTTCGTCGGCCTGCACCCAGTCCGCATAAGACTCCCCGAGCTGCTTGGACCGGTCCGCACGATCGGCGCGGCAGTTGAAGACCGCGATGCGCCTCTTCAGGTCGCGGTGGCGTTCCAATGCTTGGTCCCAAATGTATTTGGTTGAAATCGGGTCGTTCGCTGCAAAACCATTGACGAATACGAGCTGCCGGCCGAAAAATTCGATGCTCGCCTCGATCATCGCACCCGGATCCGGCTTGGCGCGCCACATCCCTCGAAGGGCGGTCTCGGCATCTACTCCCATCTCGTCGCAGGCGGCGAGGGCGAGCTGGACGTTTTCTTCGTGCTCCAAATACGAGAAAGCTTCCATATCAAAGTTGGTAATGGGGCGAGTGAGGTCTTGCGCGGCACGAAATCTCGAGCGACGTTCCTCGGCGACCTGCTGAAAGAACGGACGATGCCTTTTCTCGGCCGTGAGGAACACGCCGTCAAACGGCACAGTCGCGGCCAGGGCCCGGGCGACATCTTCCTCGGTCGGCCCCATGACATCGAGGTGATCCGGTCGTGCGTTCGTGATGACGCCATGGGTTGCACGGACCAGTTTTGCTTCGGAAAGCCACTGAAGCTGAGGCTGAAGCGCCATGCACTCGACGACGAGAGCCTCAGCGCGCTGAGCCGCTGCCATGGTAACCGACTGCTTCTGTTCGATGATGTTGGCGCCTCCCGGCCTGTAGACCGGGACTTCGCGCCCGTTCGGCAGGATGAAACGTGGAACGGTTCCCGTCGTCTTGGCAACGCATCGGATACCCGCCTCCCGGAGCCCGGCGGCGATCAGGCGCGTGACGCTGGTCTTTCCGCGGGTCCCGTTGACGTGGATCCGAATGGGGATCTTGGCCAAACGCCTGCGATGCAGGATGAATTCCAGCGCGCCGAGCAGGGCGAGCAGCCCGGCGGTCGCTAGGATGATCAGAATCTCTTTCGTCACGTGGACGTCCCCGGTCGCGGCCAAAGCCCCGAACGGCGAGCCATGTATCAGCTCGTCGCGAGGCAGCAACCCTGCTCTTTATCGCTTCGTTCGGGACTCCCGTCTCGTTTTCGGAGCATTTCGAGCCGGGAATCGGGCTCGTAGGATTATAACCCTAAGAGCCGCATAAATTTGTAATCAAGTGTCTAGGTTCTCAGACAACTGCACCCATAAGGGGCAATAAACACCGAATGGGTGTCCATCGTCCTTCACCCTCGACTGGCCCCCGTGGCTTCTAGGTGTTGGCATGTGCGCTCGATGCCCTCCGCCACGCTCACGGATGGGTTGTAACCGAGGTCGCGGCGGGCTTTCTCAATGCTGAAATAGTGGTGCGTACACATATAGCGAATCGCGAAGCGTGTGAGGCCGTCTTCGGCATTCAACGTTCCGCCTTTGAGCGTATCGATGCCCTCCTTCACGGCGGCGATCGCGTAAACCAACGACTTGGGCGCGCGATACTTGATCGGCGGGAACCCGAGACGCGCTGCAACCTTCCGAACGAAATCCCAAAACGGCATCGGCTCGCCGTTGGTGATGAAATAGGCCTCCCCGGCAGCCACGCTTTCGGGGCCGTCAGCCAGAGCTTCGTCAGCGAGGATCACCGCATCGATGAGGTTGCTCACAAAGGTGTAGTCCGAGAGCCAAACGCCACGACCCACCTGCACGCGCAGCCGCCCTGATTGCGCCTGCTTTAGAAGGGCCGGCATGAAACGCCGGTCACCGGGTCCAAAGACGACGTGAGGCCTGAGCGCGGTCGTTGCCACCCCGCGGTTTCCGTTTTCGGCGAGCACATACTTTTCTGCAGCGATCTTGCTGTCAGCGTAGGGCGCCTGCGAGACCGATGAATACGGCAAGCTTTCGTCGCCGTTTTCGATGTCTTTGCCCTCGTATACGACACTTCCGGAGCTGATGTACACGAACCGTTTGACGCCCTGTTGCTGTGCAGCCTGGAGCATGTTCTCGGTGCCGCCGAGGTTCACCGCCCAAACCAAATCTTTCTTGTTTTGCTTGGTATGGACGATTGAGGCGTTGTGAATGATCGTATCAACGCCCTCGCAGGCCTCCGTGACCGCGGCCTTGTCGGTGATGTCGATGCGTCGGTAATCGATGCCGTCGACCGGACACTTTTCAGCCAAATCGATTCCGATGACTCGATCACCCCGAGCCTTGAGGGCGCGAACGATCTCGGCGCCAACGAACCCGCAGGCGCCCGTAACCAAGCTGACCGTCACGGTCTACTCCACGGTGCCGAAGATGATGTCGGGCAACGGCGTGATCGATGCATAGTTCCCCGAGATCATGCTGTGATGGTGCCGGTCGTGTTTTGCCGCCAAGATGCCCAATGTTTTGACGGGAAAGTGCGGAATATCGACACCGGCATGGTTGAGGATGTTGAACGCCGTGTATGTGACGAACAGCACCCCCAACGTGTAGAGATGCACGCCACCCACGAGCGCGACCGATCCGAAGAACAAGGAAAGCCCCATGAAGGTTTCGACCGGGTGGAGCAGCAGACTGTCGATTACTCGGGGGTTGCGAGCTGCATGATGCACTGAGTGAACGCCGCGGAGGATTTTCCACTCGTGAAAGAGGTACCGATGCATGAAGTAGTACCCGAAATCGTAGATCAAGATTACGGTTACAGCCTCCAGCACGAAGCGCCAAGCGGGAATGGCGTGGTCGTAATAGAGGTAGTCGCCTAGCCCGTACATCACGCCAAAAATGAGCGCGATCGAGACTGTGCTGTTCAAGACGACCCTCCAGCTGAGCTCGCGATCGGTCGCCGAGCGGTGCGGATCGTCGCTGATCAAGAAGTCTTGCGCGCGCTCGGAGCGATATGCGTACAGCAAGAGGGCGATCGCGAGGCCTGCCGAAGCGTAGCTTGCGAGTATGACGATCAGGACCTTCATCGGAATGTCTGTGAGCTCATTGTAAACCTACTGAACCAATCTGAGAACTAGCGTGCCCGCCACCATGAAGGCGAACACCGCGACCGCCGCCAGTTGAGAAGCCCGCCGGCCATACGAGGACTTGACCGCCGAGGGGGCCCGAAACGACGTGGAGTCCGCATCGAGCTCCAGTGGCTCGCTGCTCGCGGGGATGCTCTGGCAAAGGAGAGCCACCCCTTTTGCGATGTCTCGCGCGGAGAGCGCTTCGTGCGTGCGCATGTGGACTCGGCCGCTTCTGACGTGGGCCATGCACGATCCGCAGTAGCCCGACTCACACGAATGCCCGGGATTCAAGCCAGCCGCCTGTGCACATTCGAGTAGGGTTTTGCCTCGCTCGTACGGAACGGTCCGCGAACGGCCCTGGAGCCAGAGGCTGAACTTGTCGGGTGCTTCGAACGATTTGACGTCGAGCAGGCGGCGCTCTGTTCGGTCGGGATCGGCGGGCGACACGAATCGCTCGACGTACACCAACTCGTCGTGTACCCCGGCTTTACCGAGGGTGTCTTCGACGAGCTCCATGAAAGCCGCTGGGCCGCAAAGATAGAACTCCGCGATGTCGGTGTCATGCAGGTACTGATGCAACGTCTCGGAAGTGAGATAACCGCTCTCGGAGTCGTAGTGCCGGTGCACGACTAGACGTTCGGGATACTTGCGGATGAGCCGTTCGATCTCGTCTGCATAAATGACTGAGTCACGGCGTTGGTTTGCGTAGACGAGGGTGATCGGCCGTTTGGTTGTTACCAAGGCGCTCTTCAGTAAGGAAATGATTGGTGTAATCCCGCTTCCGCCAGCATACAGAAACAATGGCGCACTCGAACGGGTCTTCCGGTCTAAAACGAAGCGTCCCTCGGGAACGCTTGCCCGAATCGTGTCGCCTACGGCGAGATTGTCGTTCATCCAGTTTGAGACTCGACCTCCTTCGACTCGTTTGACCGCGATTTTCGGGGCCTCACCGAGCTCCGGACAACTGGACAGGGAGTAGCACCTCGTGACCGCGAAGCCGTTCCAGGGAAGCTCGAAGGTGAGGTGCTGACCGGCTTTGTAGCGGTAGGCGTCTCGAAGCGCAGCCGGCACCGACAGCTCGAACGAGGTGCAGTCGGCTGTCTCTCGGATCACTGCCGCGATCTCGAGGTCATGGAACTCGACGCTCATGCCCCCTCTTCCAAGCAGGCCGACTCGAGAACAGCGCCAAGCCGTTCGGGCTTGCAGTAGCTGCGAAGCATGTGCCGAATCGCCTGATTCGCGACCAGTCGAGGAGCCTCTTTGGCGCCTCGGTCCATCCACATCGCAAGCCTCACTTGTTGGGATGCGATCACGGTTCTCGCCATGAGCTGCGGATCGTCATCGATGAAATAACCATCTTCGATGCAACGACGAAACATGTCGGCGAAAAGCTCAAGACCAGCGCCAAGCGCTTCGACTTGTTCGGGGCTTCGAAGAAGCTCGATCGTCGACCATGCCGTGACCTCTTTGAGCTGCATCCGTAGGAAGTCGCGGCGCTTCATGAAAAATGCGAGCTGCATTCGGGTTCCCGCAATGAGCGTCTCGATCGATGGCGCGCCTTCTCGAAGAATGCCTTGGGCGAGCGCCATGACCTCGCTGAGGCGGCGGCGGTTGACGGCACGGTAGATTTCCCACTTCGATTCGAAGACGCTGTAGAGCGTCGTCAGGGATAGGCCCGCCTCGGCCGCCACGCGCTGTACCTTCGTCGCCTCGTACCCCACCTCGCCGAATACCCGCTCGGCCGCGTCCAGCACAGCCTCGCGGTAGAGCTCGCGCTTCTTGTCTTTGAGGCTTTCCTGGGCTTTGTGCTTGGTTTTCGCGGCCGAAATCAAGACTCAGAATGATAGTAAACAAAATCAGAATGTCAATTCTGAGCTCGGCTAGCGCGCTAGAATGTCCCCCATGTCTGATGGGATCACCGAAAGCCAAGCTCTTTTCAATCGGTTCACGGATCAACTGAAGGCCCTGGGCGACAAGATCGTTGGCCCCACGGGTGCGAAAGGCCCGCGAGAGCGAGCCGAGGGGTTTCGTTACCTGGTCGCCTTGATCGCAGCGGCCCAAGAGCTCGAGATGGAGGTCGATCGGACGCGTCCGAGGCTGACGCGCATGTTCACCCCCATGCGAAGTTTCATCGCGGACGGAACCGACACCCTCTATCACGAGGCAAAGCTCGACGAATCGCATTCGTATCACGTGACCCTCGGCCGTGGGGACGATCTCTTTTTCTCGATCGTCGTCTACGCGAGCGACGAGGAAGGTATGCGCGAGATGGTTAGCTTTCTGATCGATGACGACATCGTTTTCGAGGCTGATGAAGAAAATCAGGTCGCTACGATCCATATCAGTGCGAAGCGTCCAAAAGACGCAAAGAACTGGCTCGAGCTCAAAGGACGACAGCCGTTCGTTCTCACTCGCGAGTACTTTCCCGAATCCGTGATCGAGGTCGACGACGGAAAGTATAGGCAGGCCACCATGTCGATACGGTGCGTAGACGATGTACCCCCCCCAGATGCATACGGGCCAAACGACCTTGCATCCGGACTCGATCGCATCGTCGCGTTCGTGCAAGACACCGTCGACGCGGCGCTCGGCATTTCGACGTACGTTGCGCTCAACATGATTGAATATGACCAAGATGACATCACGCACCCGACCCGAATTGGCCCAGATGGAAGTCTCGTCCCCGATGAGGAGCGTCTCGATCGCTACACGCCAGACGAGTTGGTCGAGATGGTTGACCCGAAGGTAGTCGCCAACAACCTACCGGGCCCTGGCATCGGCTACGTGGGTGCCTCGTTCAAGCTTGCCGACGACGAGGCGATCTTGATCGAAGGCAGAGACGTTCCTTGCCGCTACTGGTCCTGCCAGTTGTTCAACCACTTTCTGCAATCGGGTGACTATCGCTATCACGCCGTATCGCTCAACAACCGGCAGGTGCGGTTCGATGATGATGGCTCGTTTCGGATTTACGCGAGCCGCGAAAACCCAGGTGTCCAAAATTGGCTCGACACGCAAGGCCATAGGAGAGGTCAGATAGTACTTCGAACCTTGCTCGCGGAGGCCGAAATGGACGCGGCAATGTCGGTCATCAAGATCGCGGACATCCCGAAAAGCGATCTAGGCTCTCCCGCGAGGACGGTGGGGCGGGACAAACCGATGCCGTAGGCGTTCGTGAGATTCTCTACTTTCCTCGGTCGAGCGCCGCGAGGCCGCGCTTTTCGGCACCATCCAGCCCGCGCGCCAGCAGGCCGGGAAACAACCCGAGCACTCGGATGAGCTTTCCCCGCGTCGCAGGCACGAGCACCTCGCGGCGGGGCTCGGCGATCACCCGTATGACCTCGCGTGCGAAACTCTCAGGGGGCATCGCCTTCTCTGTGAAGACGACCACGCCAGCGCGTTTCTCTCGCATGCTTTGGAGCATCGGCGTTTCGACCGCGCTCGGGCAGGCCACTGTCCAGTGAATCGGTGAGTGGCGATGATCCATCGCGCAGCTATGCGTGTAGGCGCGTACGGCATGCTTGCTGGCGCAATACGCGGCGAGCTCAGGCGAAGGAGCGAACGCCGCCATGCTCGCGACATTGATGAAGTGCCCTCGTTCACGCTTCAAGAAACGGGGAAGGAGGGTACGCACACCGTGCAACACCCCCATCAAGTTGACCTCGATCGTGAGGCGATCGTCGTCCGAAGACACTTGGTCACATCGGCCGGGCAGGCATACTCCTGCATTGTTGATCAACACGTCGATCGGTCCACCCTTCGTTTCTGTTCCACTGACCACTCGATCCCACATTCTCAAATCGCGCACGTCTAGGGTGGCGGTTTCGGTGCCCGGAAGCTCGGTGCGAAGGCGCGCGAGGGCGTCCGAATCGACGTCGGTCGCAATGACCGAATGACCCGCTTCGCGGCAAAGACGCGTGATCGCGGCACCGATCCCGTTTGCGCCTCCCGTCACGAGCACTCGTTTGGTCGATGAGGTCACGCCCAAGGCCCCCATTTGTACATCTTCAGCAGGATGCGGTCGGCCAATCGATCCGGCATCATCCCGAACATCCGAACCGTCGTTCGTACTGATCGGGGCACGAAGTATCGCGTCTTGGGCTTGGCCACAGTCGCCGCCTTGACCACCACCGCCCCCACTTCCTCGGGAGAGACCGCGCTCTTGAGCTGCTCGTTGGCGAAATCGTCCAGGTCGGACATCAGCTGGCGGTACGGATTGTCGGGATCGTCCCGCAAGTGCTGCCCCGCTTCACGTGCCTTCTCGAACGTGGGCGTGTCGACGAAGCCGGGGATCACCAAGCTGAGCTCGATGTTCCAGGGAGAAAGCTCGAGTCGCATGCACGCGGTCATCGCCTCCATGCCCCCCTTGGTGGCTGCATACGCGGCCGCAATTGGCGCACCCACGTAGCGCGAAAGCGAGCTGATATTGATGATGCGGCCTCCGCCCTGAGCCCTCATCGTCGGCGTCAATTCGCCGATCAATTGCATCGCGGAAAGCAGGTTCACATCGAACACATGCCGTAGGGCTTTTCGATCGAGCTGCTCTAGCGCACGGGGAGGTCCGTAGCCAGCGTTGTTTACGAGCACATCAACACGCCCGAAGTGATCGAGCGCCTGCGTCACCAACGCCGAAGTCGCCTGTACATCGCTGAGATCGGTCGGGGCGCTCAGCGCTTTGCCACCTTTTCTGTTGATCTCTTCTGCTACTCGATCGAGCAACGCTTTGCGTCGCGCGGCAAGCACGACGGCAAAGCCCGCCTCGGCAAGGCAATGAGCTGTCGCCTCGCCAATGCCGGAAGAAGCTCCCGTTACGATGGCGACCTTGGGAGTGTTTTCAGCGTCTTTCATGCCCTGCTCCACGTTTTGCCGCCTATGGCGGAGCGTGCTACGCGACGCAACCCGGTGGGGCGCGGAGCCTCCGCCGTGCTTGGGTCCCAAGTGCCACCTCCACCGCCACATCGCACCCGCTTGATTCGGCTGCTCAACGGCATCGGAGGTGTGATCACACCTAGCTGGCCCTCGCTCGACTCGGAAGGCATCGTCCGCGCCGCCAAGCGCAAGGCCAAATCCGAGGAGGTCGGAGACGAAAGCTTTTTGCAGGCCCTTCCGATTCTGCTCGAAACGGTGGAGCGCGAGGCACAACTCACTTGGATCGGTCGCGTGGCCTGCCGCCAGTCATTCGTCATGGCGCTCGAAAGCCGATTCGGTATCTACAGGCATCGAGCGCGGCATCCCGAGATCGTAGGCGTGCCGATTGAGCGGCCGATCTTCATCGTCGGATTCCCTCGGAGCGGTACGACCATCCTTTTCAACCTGCTCGCTCAAGACCCTGCGAACCGAGCCCCGCTCGGTTGGGAAACGCAGTTTCCCAACCCGCCGCCCGAGACCACGACCTATATGACCGATCCGCGCATCGAGAAAGCGCGCAAGTATTTCGGCCGGATGGATGCAATGGCCCCATCACTGGCGTCGATTCACGAGGTAGGCGCCGAGCTTCCGCAAGAATGTATGCCGATTTTGGCACACAGCATGCTCAGCCCTCAGGCAAGCATCGCTTTTAACGTGCCGAGCTATCAACGCTGGGTCGACGACCAAGACGCTGCGCCGGCGTACGCCTATCATCGGCACTTCCTCGAGCACCTTCAGAGTCGCCACATGAAGAAACGATGGGTGCTCAAGAGCCCCGTGCACCTCGCAACCCTCGATGCCCTGTTGGATGAATACCCCGATGCTCGACTGATTTTCACGCACCGAGACCCCGCAAGGACGATCCCTTCGCTTGCGAGCCTGGTCTACACCGTGCGAGGGATCGTCACCGACGCGGTCGACCCGAAGAAAGTCGGCCCGGAGCAATTCGACTGGTGGGCAAAGTCGCTCGATCACGCAATGCAGGTGCGCGATCGGCACGCAGACAAGTCCGACCAGTTCATGGACATTCAGTTCGAAGAGGTGATCGCCGATCCGGTTGCCGCGCTGGCGCGCGTGTACGATCGCTTCGGCATTCCGTGGTCGGATGAGGTCGAGAGCCGGATGCGGACGTTCTTAGCCGAAAATCCACGCGGCAAGCATGGCTCTCATCACTACGAGCTCGAGGATTTCGGAATCGAGCTAGCGCAGATCCGCGAGCGGTTCGCGGCTTACTGTCGAGCCTTCGAGATCGCCGTTGCGTGAGTCGCAGCCGCGCCACCGGCGTTGACATCGTCGAGGCGAATGCTACGCGAAATGCGATGACTGTTCCGGTTCACCGGGAGCGCAGAGCGGCAGCAACCGAAGAGCCGACTCACATTCCCTGCACCGACCCCGCGACCAGGGAACGACTCGGTGACATACGCATCGATACCTCTGCAGACGTCGATGCCGCCATCGTCCGTGCCAAAGCAGCTCAGCGCGAGTGGCGCCAGACTTCTTTGGAGGAGCGCCGCGCGTTGTTGCGCAAGTTGCTCGCGTATACCGTCGACAACAAAAACGAGATTTGCCTGACGATTCAGCGTGACTCGGGCAAAACCCGCGAGAACGCTCTAATCGGAGAGATTTGGACTACCTGCGAGAAGTTCCGGTGGATGATCAACAACGGCGAAAAGTACCTTCGTCCTGAGCGGGTTTCATCGGGGCTCCTGCTGCACAAGAAGGCGCAACTCGAGTTTCATCCGCTCGGTATCGTCGCCTCGATCATTCCCTGGAACTATCCTTTTCAGAACATCGTCAACCCGATCATCCCAGCGTTGATGGCCGGCAACGCGATCGTGATCAAGCCTTCGGAATGGGTGGCGTGGTCGAGCGAACGATTCATCGAGGCCTTTCGTGGCGTGATCGAAGACGCTGGGTACAATCCCGATCTCATTCAGGCAGTGCAAGGCTATGGAGCAACAGGAGCTGCACTCGTTCGGTCCGCTGTCGACATGATTCTTTTCATAGGCTCGGTCGAGAATGGGCGCCGGGTCATCGAAGGGAGCTCGCAGCGCACGACGCCCGTAGTGATGGAGCTCGGGGGCAAAGACGCCTTCATCGTCTGCGAAGATGCCGATCTCGAACAAGCTGTTCATGCTTCGCTGGCTGGTTGCTACGTCAACTGCGGTCAAAACTGCGTGGCAGCCGAGCGCTTACTCGTGCATGACGCCATCTATGATGCCTTTGAAACGCGCGCTGCCGAGCTCGTCAAAGACTTCCGACAGGGCAACGGCCGCGAAGCCCTTGTTGACGTCGGTGCCATCGTCACACCGCTCCAGCTCGAGATTATCGACAAGGCAGTCCAAGGCGCGATCGCCCAAGGTGCACGGTTGGTGCTCGGCGGCAAGCGAACGTTCGCCGACAAAGGCGACTACTTCGAGCCAACAATCCTGGCGGATGTCACCCCTGACATGGACATCGCACGAGAAGAAGTTTTCGGCCCAGTCATGCTTCTCATGCGCGTTCGTGACGACGAGCATGCAATCGAGGTTGCCAACGGTGTTTCTTACGGGCTTTCTTCTTCCGTCTTTTCGAAGAATCGTCGGCGCGCACGAGAGATCGCATCGAAGCTCGAGGCGGGAATGAGCGCGATCAACGAGTTCGGCGGCATCACGTACATGGCACAGGACCTCACCTTTGGAGGCGTGAAAGCTTCAGGCTACGGGCGAATGAACGGTCGGGAAGGGCTCCGTTCGATGTGCAACATCAAGGCGGTCATCGACGATCGTTTCCCGATCAACCGGGCCAACAAGATGTTCCCCGTCGGACCTCGGCTCTACGGCACCCTTAGCGGCATGATCGACCTGATTTACGGGACGGGTTTCGCGCGGCGTTGGCAAGGGTTGGTGAGGCTTTTCAGCCGCAAGCCATGATCGAGACCTTCGACTACATCGTGGTCGGTGGCGGATCCGCAGGATGCATCGTCGCGGCTGAGCTCGCGAAAGACCCGGGCGCACGCATTCTCTTGCTCGAGGCGGGTCCGACTGCGGAAGAACACCCGGAGACATTGATTGCCAGCGGGTACAAAGAGGCGTTCATCAATGATGCGGTGATGGGAGAGCGGTTTTCCGTCCCGCAACCGCATGCCGCAAAGCAGCGCGTCTTCGCCGGCACTGGCACGGTTATGGGCGGGAGCGGGTCCGTGAACGGAATGGTTTACACCCGAGGGGCGCGTGAAGACTACGCGCAGTGGCCCGACGGGTGGCACTGGGAAGACAACCTCGCCGACTTCGAGGCCATCGAGAAGACCCTCCGCCCACATCGGCGACCTCCCACCCTCTGGACAGAGGCGTGCATCGAGTCAGCCGAGGAAAACGGATTCGAGCGCAAGGAAGACCTGAACGATGGCAACATGAGCAATGTCATTGGCTACGAATGGATGTCGTACGAGGGCGACGACCGCCGAAGCTCTTACGTTGCCTTCATCAAGGATGCAGGCGGGCGCGAGAACCTCATGGTGTTGCCTCGGGCTCGCGCTCATCGGGTCGTCTTCACGTCGGACAAGCGTGCCCGAGCCGTCGAGTTCGAGCACGAAGGAGAGCTCAAGCGCGCAGCCGCCGATCGCGAAATCGTTCTATGCGCCGGAGCGCTCGAAACGCCGAAGCTCTTGCTTCTTTCCGGTGTCGGTCCGAGCGATCACCTTCGCGCGTTCGACATCCCGATCGTCGCGGACCGTCCCTCTGTTGGAAGTCGACTTCACGATCACCCGAATGTCCCAATCTTCTTCAAGTCGGCAAAAGACATCGATTGCTTCTACCCACAGCTGTATAGCTTCTACAGAACCAATCAGGAGAGCGACCTTCCTCCTTCGCAAAGCGATACCTGTTACGTCTACTGGCCAGCCCCCTCCGCCATGAAGCAGATGGCACAACGCATGCTTCCGCCACAGGTCATTCCTCACGCGTTGTATGGTCCGCGTTCGAGGGCGATCATCCGCACCATGATCGGTGCGGCATTCAAGATCGGTGCGCTCCGACGCTTCACCGATCACATGTTCGGAATCATTCTAATCCTGGGGAAACCCAAGAGCCGCGGTACACTTCGCTTGCAATCGACGGACGCGACCGTGCAAGCGTCGATCGACCCCGCCTATTATTCTGACCCGGAGGACATCGCAACGATGATCAAAGGCGTTCGCATCGCGAAAAGAATCGGCGGCGCAAAGGCGCTCGCTGCATGGGGCGCGAAAGAGCTGATGCCAGGGAAGCGAGTCACTAGCGATCGAGCGATTGAAAGCTACGTTCGCAAGAACACGATCACCACGTATCACTTCGCCGGGTCCTGCGGCATGGGCGCCAATCATTCCGACGCGGTGGACACCCAGCTACGTCTTCGAGGCGTGACAGGGCTCCGCATCGCTGACGCATCTGCGATCCCCTGGACTCCGGTTTCCGCCCTCAACGCTCCTAGCATGTTGATCGGGCATCGCGCTGCGCGACTCATTCGCAACGTGCATTGACGACCTCATTGGCAGCGGGCGTCACCGGTTTGCAAGGCCTCGATGACCCCGTCATCCAACGGAAGCGGGGCACAACCGTTGCCGGTCTCGCAGACGAAATCATTGTCGATCGCAGCGGAATGGCAGGCAAAACAGTTGCCGCCAAAGACGTTCTCCGCGTCTTCTTTGCCGCGTTGGGCGATCGTCGTTCCAGCGGAGCTGACTTCTAGAAAAAAGAACTCCCAGTCCCGCGTCTCTTGGGAAAAACCGGCCTCGCGTTTGACCATGGCCTCTTGAGGCACGAGCTGGAGGAGCGTGCCCGGTGGGTACGGTGGGTCGGCCTCGCCAGTGGCCACCGCAAGCGACGCTTCCAAATCGCCGATGAGGTTCTTGACGTAGAACTTCCGAACCTTGGTGCCTTCTAAAATGCAATCAAAAGAGGCCTCGGTGACCTCGATCGGAGTGTTCTGAGGGCCGTTCCCTCCGTCGCCCTCTCCGCATCCTGCTAAGAGCGCTCCACAAAAAGCTGCAAGCCATAAGCTTTTCATATCTTCCTTCTCCTCCGAGCGGCGACCCTAGCACGGATGGCAAAGGCGGAGCCTACCACCGGGCGCGGGCGGTATAGAGCGGCAGATCCAGGATCGACAGCACGCCAGGGTCGGCTGCGCAGACCGCCGGAATGGCGTTGACAACCCGCATCGCCGTCCCGGTCACTATTCCGGTGTTGTGATCGCCGTCGTCGCCTTTGACGTGAATCTCGCAGTTGAAGTCGGGAGAGCCTTCGATCTCGATGCGGTAACCGGACTTGTCGTCGCTCAAGCGCTCCCATTGCGGCGCGATATCGGGCCGCAGGCGCTGTGTGTGCGACGAAATCACCACGGGCTGACCCTTGCGGATGCCTCGAACTTCGAACCGCACACCAGCGCACATGCCCTCTTCGATGGTCCCCATGTCGGTTTCGAAGGAGTCGGGCGCGGGAACGCGCTCGCTCTCTTCGCGGATCTCGTCGAGCTCGAAGCCCAATGCATCAGCAACGAGCTCGATCACACTGCCCCAACCCGCCTTGATGGCGCCTGGATAGAACATCGGGGCTTTGAAATCGAGTGAATGCCCAAATCCGAAAAATTCACCGGTGAAGCTCGGATCTGCATAAGTCGAGTAGTCCATCACCTCAGAAACACGCACCGAGTCGACGCGCTCACACCCAGCCGCAAGGATCAATGGGATCAGGTCGCCCGTGAACCCGGGATCGAAACCCGAGGTGTAAAAGCTGACTTGGTTCGCCGCGCAGGCCTCTGAGAGCGGGCCGGTGAGCTTTCTGCTGGCGAAAGGCGGGTAGACCATCGACACCACCGCAGTGTTGGCGATGTTCTTTCCCGAGCTCAAGATCCGCAACCAATCATCGAGCGCTTCGTAGACTCGGGTCTCGCCGATCGCCATGTAACAGACACAGTCGGCGTCGAGTGACAAAAGGGCTCCGGTATCGTCGGTGGCGATGATGCCCGTTTTCTCGCCGAGCCCACAGAGCTCGGCGGCATCTTTGCCGACCTTGTCCCCGGAGTGCGCGTGCACCCCAACTAGCTCGAGGCCAGGGTGACTCAAGATGCCCCGAAGAGCGCGATATCCGACATTGCCCGTTCCCCACTGGATCACGCGTAGGGGCTTGTTGGCACCAGCCGTCATGGTCAGCTCTTTTTCTCTCGCTCCTGCTTGGCTCTTTTATAAGCCTTGGTGAGAAGCTGTGGCGGGTGATGCCCCCACTCGCTCACTTTTGGGTGGATGACGGGTTTCCATGTCTCGTCGTCGACCTCGACGCCGCCGTACCCGAACTCGAAGTGAAACCCCGACGGCGTGTAGCCGTAGAACGAGAACATCTTGTCGTTGGGATGGCGTCCGAGGGTCTGGTGAACCATCCCGCCCGAAAACAGGAAGCGGTCATAGCAGAGCCCCACTTCATCCATCGCGCCGGCCTGCACCATGAAGTGATGAATCCGCTTGCCGTGACCCTCGCCGAACGCGAACGAGTGATGCCGCGCATTGGCGTGCATGAAGGTCACGTCGATCTGGTGGCCGAAGTACTCGCAACGGATGTAGTCACTCAGCTTGAGGCCGAGCATGTTCGCGTAAAAGGCCTCGTGCTCTTTGGCGTTCTTCGAAGCGACGACCACGTGGCCCAGCCCCTGTTCGTCCGCGACGAATCCCGAGCGAACGACCTCTGAAACGAAAGGCTCCTCGGACATTTTCGGACCGTGGTAGAGCTCGCAAGGATTGCCAGCCGGGTCTTGGAACCGAGCCAGCGCGTCGACGTTTCGATGTGCCGCATCTTCGGGGCTGGCTTGCGTCACTTCATGCCCCGCAGCTTTCAAACGCCCGATTACCGCCTCGAACGCTTCGGAGCTGTCGACTTCCCAACCGGCCGCGGCGAGATCGTCAGCGGGCCCGGGTTCGATGAAAAAACGTTGAAAATGGCGGTCCATGCGTAGCCCAAAGCCTTGCTCGCCTTTGTCGCCCACGATGCCTAGGCCCAGAATCTTCGTGCCGAAGTCTCTCCATGCTGCGAGGTCGCTCACCTCGAAGACCAGATACCCCAACTGCGACACACCGCTCATTTGCCTTGCCTCCGCGCGGAGCATAGTACGTCGTCACAGTCTCGCACGGAGAAAGGAACCATGACGGAGCTCCTGGAACTTCAAGGGAAGGTCGTCGTCGTCACTGGCGGCACGATGGGCGCTGGGAAGGGAATCGCCCTTCGCTTCCTCGAAATGGGCGCCCATGTGATCATCTGTGCACGGAACGAGCCCGCGACGCCGTTAACAGCCGAAGGTCGCGGGGCTCTCTTCATCGCGGCCAATGTGCGCAAGCTCGAAGACCTCGACCGGGTCATCGAAGAGGTGATGCAGCGCTACGGGCGCCTCGATGTGCTCATCAACAACGCCGGCGGGTCACCTCCAGCCGACGCGGCAACGGCTTCGCCGCGGTTCTCAGCTGCAATCATTGAGCTCAACCTGATCGCGCCACTCAACTTCGCGCAGAAGGCAAATGCCATCATGCAGAAGCAAGACAGCGGGGGCTGCATCATCAACATCGGAAGTGTGAGCGGACTTCGTCCCTCCCCCGAAACCGCCGCTTATGGAGCGGCCAAGGCCGGCCTTCTCAACTTGACCACATCGCTCGCCGTGGAGTGGGCGCCCAAAGTTCGCGTCAACGCGATCGCCGCGGGCATGATCCTCACCGAGAAGGCAGAGCTACATTTCGGCAAGGGGGGAGTGCGCGAAGCGGTCGAGAAGACGGCACCGATGGGACGGATGGCGCTCCCGAAAGACGTCGCCGACGCGTGCCTGTTCCTCGCGTCGCCACTTGCGAGCTATATCACTGGCGCGAGCATTCTTCTTCACGGCGGCGGCGAATGGCCGGCGTTTCTCCGAGCTTCCCAGGCAGAGTGAGCAGGATTGCCGGGGCCTTCGGCACCTTGGTTAGTTGCAGCTTGCGGAATCGGGCTGCAAGCGCCACCTTCGCAGACCAAATGGAGTCTGACATTCAACCCTCTCTCGCGGTCGAAGGTGTCGAGGACCAAGCGCACGGGCTCGCGATCCCGGCTTGGACGTTCATGATCGCCTTCATCGTCGGCGGCACGTCCTTTCACATCTGGCTGCACCACACCGTCCGCGAAACATACAACGTGCACCAGATTGGCCTGATCTTCTTTTTGATGGTCAATCTCTTGGTGAACTTCTGGGAGATCGGCCTCTTCGTTTGCAAAGACCAAATCCGCGACGAATACGAAGCCACCAAAGACGCATATCGAGGACGCGAAACCGAGCGCTTCAGTGAGATGTTCCGAAAACGCATTCCGGTTCTGAAGCTGCTCTCCTTTGGCCAATGGACCGAGGTTTGGTCGAGTTACGCGCTCTTCGACCCCGGCTATGCGAGCCGTAGCTCGTTTGGGTTCAATATCGATTTCGGCAACGGCTGGTCGACGCCGATCTTCGCGGGGCTTTTCGCTTTCGGCATGACCTTTGAGCTCATGCCCGCGCGCATCCTCGGCATCATCGGCGTGATCATGTTCTGGCAGATGTTCTACGGAACCATTGTGTACTTTTTTCAGTTCTTCAATGCCGGGCGACACAAAGGCCACTCACTTGGAACGCTGGTTTTGTTCATAGGGACTAGCAACGGCCTGTGGTTCGTCTTCCCGCTCTGGGGTCTTGCCCTCAGCATCCAGATGATTCTCAACGACTCCTACAGCCTCTTCTTCTGAGGGCTGTCTGTCTCTCAGATCGGGCCGAAGAGCGCCGCAGCGAAGTCCAACAAGAAGAGCATGATGAGACCCGCAGCGCAGGCCGCCCCCGCCGTCATCGTCAAGCTCCAGTTGGCGCTTTGTTTCTCGTCGAGTTGATAGAAGATCGGAAAGCTTGCGATGAAGTAGAGCGAGTAGAAAAGCGAGCCGTAGGCCAGCATGCGGTCCACGTCTTTGTAATGAAACTGAGTGGCGATCCACGGGTTTGCCATCGTCCGCGTTTCCATCCATGCCCAACAATAGGCGACCACGACGACGAATACCGGCCAGATCACGCTCCCAAATGGAAGCCCCGAGGTGCGAAGCCGGCGCAACACGACGACTGCTGTGGTGTGATAGGTGATGAAGTACGCCTGCGTCAGAAAGTACATCATGACCGGCACGCGTTGTTCCCCCGAGCCCACGAGTGTGGAATCGAGATTGAGCTCGATCATTGGGTAGTCGTAGACCATCCCGAGGATGTCGAAGAAGTACTCCGAGCCGAAATAGTTCGCGGCAAGGCCGAAGATCGCAATGTAGAGATTGGCTTTGAACCAATACGTCTGGTACCAGGCTCTCCCGTGCGGTCTTTCGTCGCGAATCAAGGCTGGCACGACCACCAGCGGAAGCGCCACGGCCAACCCGATGATGAAAAAGCCCCATTCCCCGATGCGATCGGTGATCCCCAGAGCCATCACCAGGCCGATCAGGGCCATCCAGATCGGCGAGTAGATCAGAAAGAACTTTTCGCCCCACGCTTTGCTCGCGTTTTCGGAGAACCAACGGGGCATCCTAAGCTCGGACATCGATGGTCGGAAGCTAGAATAGGATTCTTTCTCTTTGCAACTTTGTTTTATGCTCCCTGCAAGCATGCACGGACCCGCCCAAGGCCCTCGACCAAAGCTCCCGATGCCTTCCGGTTGGTTTCGCATCGCAACGAGCGAAGACGTTCACGCGGGGCACGTAGGTATCTTTCAGATCAACGGCCAAGAAGTCGTCGCTTTTCGCGAGGAGCAGGGTGCGGTGACCGTCGTCGACCCGATCTGTCCTCACATGGGCGCGCATCTCGGTTACGGAGGGCGCGTGGTCGACGGTGCCCTACGGTGTCCGTTTCACGGGCTGCGATTTGGCCCGGACGGAAAGTGCATCGGCACCGAGTATCCCGGCGATCCTGAGGTGGACCTTAGCCTCCGCACCTGGCCGGTCATGGAGCAGCTTGGCTGCATCTTCGTCTATGCGGGCAACGGAGCCGCACCTACGTGGGAGCTTCCTGAGTACGACACCGCCGGGTGGAGCAAACCGATCACCAAAGTGTTGGTTCTCAAGGGCCACATCCAGGACATCGCCGAGAACGCGGTCGACTTCGGTCATTTCGCCGCAGTCCATCAATACTCGGACCTGTCAGATCCGACGTTGCAAATTGACGGTCCGCGTCTGCACTCAAAGTTTGGATCCACACGGGCAAATCCGTTCTTTCCCAAGGGTGAGATTCAATCGATCTTCGACACCGATGTGCATGGCCTCGGTCTCTCGGTGACGGACCTACGGGTACCGAAGCTAGGCATTCACTACCGCGTTCTACTCACGGCGACCCAGCTCGACGCGGAGAACATGTCTTTTGGCATTGGCGTGAGCTCCGAGTATCCCCCGCCGTTCGTCCCCAAAGCGATGCGCAACCTGCGACTGCCTTGGCGGGCCGTAACTCACGCGCAAATGCGCATCGTACATCGATATGTCATTCGCGATGTGCTGCAAGACAAGGAGATTTGGGAGCACAGGGTCCCGATAGAGAGCCCCGCCCTAATCCCAGGCGACGGCCCTATTGCGAAGTTCCGACGCTGGGTGAAGCAGTTCTATCCAAGAGACTGGGGAGCGCGCTGAGACATGCTGCTATCGACAGGGGCCCTCGGCAGGCGGTGGGCAGTAGCCGATGGCAAGCCAGTCCATCGTCATGGCGACTCCGACGTGAATCACGACACCTCCCCAAATCGAGCGGAGACGCATCGCGAGTGTCCCGAGAGCAATACCGGCAAGAATGGCGCCCAGCGTTTCGGGGATGGGCTTCGGATAGTGGATCATGCAGTAGGGCACGATCATCACGAAGATTGCACCGTAGCCAAACTTGTGACTCAACCCCTTGAGCATGTAACCCCGAAAGAAGAACTCGAGGGCCAGGAACTGCAGCGCATAGAGAACCTGCCACCGAAGAAAGTGCCCTAACGACTGATTCGCGTACCTGTAAAAGGGGTAGGTGTGTTGAAAAGAATCGAACTGGGAAGCAAAGAGCACAAACGGCAAGACGAGGAGATATAGGCCGACGTAGATCCACATGTGCTTGATGAAGCCCCTAAACGAAATGAAGTAGTCCCTCACGCGCTCGCCCGGCATCAGCCAGATCGTGATGATTGGAATGACCACGTACGTCACGCATCGGGCGAACGTCCACCAGGCTCGAACCATCAGGTCCCAATCCTCCTTCGAATAGGCTCTTCGGCCTTCGGGAACCAACTTCGAAAAGGTGTCCGAGCCGCCGTAATAGCGGGCGAGGGTCAAGGTGACGGCCGTGGTGACGAGCACTACGATGGGGCGCCAGTCGAATTGCCCCGCCCGAGCCGTGTCGGCCTGGGCATCCGCTTCCTGCCAAGAATCGAGCAAAGCCCGGCGCAAGAGCCGGCTAAAGATGTTCATGTGTGCTTTCCACCAACGTCATCTGCGGCTAAATGAGCGAATCGGCCGTTGGACTGGCAGGCGCTCGGGGCGCGGGACTATAACCGATGGTCGGGCTTGTTTGTAGGATAAGCTGAGGACACCGTGGCGACGGCGAGAGACAACCGATTCAAGAGTGGCATCGTGCTCGCGACCCTGGCGCTTTGCGCGTTTTTCCTGGCCGAAGGGGCAACCGCCCTGCTGGGAGCCAAGGCGTTCCGGGAAGACTCGGGCGTGCAGCCTGCCTGGCCCCGCTCAAGGACGCCTGCCACGTTCACACGCAACCGGCACGACCCGGCGGTGATCTTGAGGCGCAACATCTTCAATTCGGAGCTCGGCGATCTGACGAAGGCTCCGGCCACGGAGGCAGACGCCGCGCTCGTCGAGGGCGAGCTCATCCTCGAAGAGGGTGAAACGGTCGATCGGTGCGTATCGAGATTGCGATTGTCCGGAACTGCGGTCGTGCCCGGTGATTTCGAGCGCTCACTCGCCGTGATCGTCGGATCTGATCTAAAAGCCATGGTCTATCAGGGCGCCGCGACCGTCGAGGACTCTACGATTCGTGCGATTCACTCCGATAGCGTGTTGCTGCAATCCGGTGCCACCGTCTGCAGATTGGCCATGTTCGATGGTGTGGAGCCTGTGGGCAGATTTACGCCCAAGAAGGCAGCAGACATCAAAAAAGCCGCCAAGAAGCCTTCGGACAAGAGAAAACGGCGCGGGGTGGACCGAAACGCAGGCCTGAGCGACGACGAGATCGCTCAAGGCATCGAAAGGGTGAACGACACCAACTACAACATCCGACGCACCCTCTTGAACAAGGTGCTCGACAATGCAGGCAAGCTGATCGGGATCGCAGCCGTTGCTCCGAAGATGGAGGGCGGCAAGTCGGTCGGGATGGAGATCCGAGGTATTCGCCCTGGCACGTTGCTCACGAAGCTCGGCATCAAGAACAGCGATGTGCTCGAAAGTGTCAACGGGCAGCCCCTTTCGGGCCCCGATTCCGCGCTCGACGCCTACACTACGCTACGAACGTCCGACAAGTTCACCCTTTCCGTCCAGCGAGACGGTAAGTCGGTGTTGATCACCTACAATCTCAACTAGGTGCTCGCGAGCTCACGCCAGTTGTCTGGCAGCGATCGAAGGTGCAAATCCCGCTGCGGGAAGGCGATTTCGATCCCAGTGTCTTTGAAGGCTTTGTCGATCGCCATGTGTAGCTCGTGCCGAACGGGGAAAACCGAGGAGACGTGTCGAATGAAGACTCGAAGCTCAAACGAAAGCGCGCTGTCGCCAAAGCCAAGGAAGAGGACCTGAGGAGGAGGGTCACTCAACACACGGCGGTTTTCGGTCGCCACCCGCTGGAGCACCTCGATCGCTTGCTCGGTGTCCGACCCGTAGGCGATCCCGACGGGGATCTCGACTCTCAAGACAGCATCGGAAAGGGTCCAGTTGATGAGCTGCCCGGTGACGAAGGTCTTGTTTGGAACGACGAGCTCTTTTCGGTCGAACCCCGTAATCCACGTCGCACGGATTTGAATTTTGGTCACCGTGCCGCTGATCTCCCCCACGGTCACCGTATCCCCGACGCGGATGGGGCGCTCGAAAAGAATGATCAGACCAGAAATGAAGTTCGCAAAGATCTCTTGAAGGCCGAAGCCGAGCCCCAAACCCACCGCGGCGACGAGCCATTGAATGCTCGACCAACCGACGCCGATCGCATCGAAGGCGAGCGCGATGCCCGCGAGGGCGACGGCATACTTGACGATGGTCGCGTAGGCATAGCGCTCTCCGGGCCCGAAACGACGGAGGGCGGTCGCTTCGAGCAGCCCTGGCAGGTTGCGAATCAGCGCGAGGGACAGAAGCCCAATCAGGAACGCTCGAAATACATCCGCGAGCGTGACGGGAACCGAACGTGCCTCGGTATGCACACGTTCGATACCGGACGGATCGAGCTCGGTGAATGTAACCATCTTGGTCACGGTCCACAGCTCGACCTGCCTAAGTATCCGCGCGGCCGGCAAGAGGTCGGCCCAGATCGCCAAAACACCGAGAAGGGCGACCAGCATTGCGGTGCCGAACATCAAGCGGCTGACTTGGATTCCCGAGGTGACAGCCGCCGGCTTTTCGTTTGGTGGCTCTTTGTCGAGCTCAGCTCGCCGTGCCGCGATCATCGTCCACCTCGCGATCAGTTGCACGATGATGACCAGCAAGAACAGAAACACCAGGGTTAGGTGCACCCGAGTCGCGAACTGAAGGGTGGTCCAGTAAAAGCCCCGAAGCGCGGCAATCGCCAGCCCGATGGGTACTGCAAGTGCTGCGGCCTGCGCGATGCGGAAGGTCACCGAGCGGCGCCGGACGCGGGTCGGGGTGAGCCCGGACGCCGCGCCATCGGGCCTCAACGCCAGATAGTTGAAGACTGCGATGGCAAGCATGGTCAACACGAAGACGATGCGCCCGACAGATTCTCGCCAGACATCTTCGCCCCGCATCTCGAATGTGAGGATCACGAAGGTCGCGGGGATCATCACGGCACTCAGCCAAGTAACGTCGCGCCAAAGGGCATGCGCCTGTCGCCCGGACCAATCGCAATGCGCTTCCGCGACCCCGCCTCTGCGCGCGATCTGCCGCGTGAGCGCCAATGTGAACCACAGACCAGATACGCCCACCATCCCGTGAGCAATGCTGCGCGTGTATAGCGTGGCAGCGGGCGACGCGCCCAATCTCCAACCAAAATAGGAGAGCAGAGCGGGTAACCAGGCAGCGACCACGACTGTTAGCGCCAACGCCTCTACGGTCGGTCCGTAGCGGACGCAGTCCGGACGCGCGGCCTGTTGGCCTAACTCGCGAATGCGGTCGTGAAGGCGTCGCCGCATTGGAGCGAACAACAGCACCAAGAGCAGCGCGAGGAGGTTCACCGGCCAAAGCCGCGTCGCTGCGTCCACGACACCGCGGCCAAGCTGTTTCAAATAACGGGGGCCAAAGAGCCATGCCAGCGCGTCGCTTCCGTCGGATAGAATGTCAGCCTCCACTGCCCTTCCGATCGGAATCCAGAGAATGCGCTCGTCGATGAAGTCGAGCAGACTCTGGGTGCGGTCGATCAACTCTTGCTGCCGCGCATCAAAATCCACGAGCTTCTGAAAGTACGTCTCGTAATCTTCGAGAAGCGCATCCATGTACTTGCGTTGAGTTTCGAAGAGTTGGCGCAAGAGAGCTTCGAGCTTTTTTCTCTCTTCGGGCGCGATGGGCTCATCGATGGAAGCCAGCGCTTCATCCACCAGGGCATCGATGTCGCCGAGGGCTTGACGCTGCTCACGCAGCCGGATCTGCTGTAGCTGGACGTCCCCGATGCGTTCCTGCCGCATTCGGATGAAACGACGGTACATGCCGATGTCAGGCGCATCCGCTCGCTGTCGCCGAAGCAAAACCCCGACCGAATCCGCGAGCCCAACGGCTTCGACTCGCGCGGCCAAGCGGGCGAGCTCACGCTCCAAAGCGGCGATCTTCTGCTCGGCACGCGAGAGCTTTTCACTCACGTCGTCGATCTGTTCGACGACCCCGTCTTCTCCGGTCCACAGGTCAGCAAGCTCCGCGTTTTGTGCGGCCATCTCGCGAAACATCTTTTCGAAGCTCTTGGGTGCGGCCTTGAGCTCTTCCAGCAACCGCTGGGTTGCTTCGTTCTCGCGCTCGACCTCGATGCGACCGCGACGCTTGATAGCTTCGCGGAGCTCCGACGACAGCGTTTCGTGATAAGCGATGCGAAGCGTTGCACGATCGCGTTGCTTGTTGAGCAATCGTCCTCGCGCTTCATAGCTTGCAAGCTCGTTCTGGTAAGCCTCGATTTCACTGTCTAATACTTCGCGCTTCAAGCTCTCGAGGACCCCCAGCGCCTTGGACAACGCCGGATCGCCGCTCGCAGGAGGGGCCGGTCCGATGTCGAGAGCGCTACGCTTCTGTTTGGCCAATGCGAGCAGCTCGGGAATCTTCTTTCTCCGCTCGGAGCGCAGGGCCGCTTCGGCATCGAGCTCCATTGCTTCGCGCCGTGCTGCCGAGAGATCTTGCTCGGCTTCGAGCAACCGTGCATCGAGCTCGAACACGCTGGCGTCTTTGGGCACGACGATGTCTTCACGTGCCTTGAGCTCATCGATTTCCCGGTCGATGATCTGCACGCGCGTCGCGGCCTGCTCCCAGGCACGCTGATAGCCGCGGGACTTCTCTTTCCACTCGCGGAGTCGCTGACGGAGATCAGCAACCCTGTCTTCGATCTCCCCGAGCTCGAGGGATTCTTCGTCGTCGGCTGTGTCGGGAGCGCCTGGCAGCGGAGTCTGTTGTGCGAGGGTCTGGCCCGGGGCCATCGGAACGGCGAGGCAAAGCGCGAGGAAGACCAGCCACGGCAGCCGACGGCCCGCTCTCGCTTGTTCGCCCCGCATGAGAACCCCTTTACCACAGGCCTCGGCGAGGCCTGTGGGTCCGTATCCGCGGCCTCGGGTGCCTGGCTCCGATTCCTTTATTAGTGTATTATTATTATATGATTGCTTATGAGCTTAGACTTTCGCTCGTCCTGGCGGCGATGATTGCCGCGGGAGGCTGTGGCGGAAGCGGGACCGGTGGCGGCCCCCGCGGGGGCGCAGGAGGTACCGGCGGCGCGGGCGGAGCCGGGGGAGGTGGTGTCTGCGAGTCCGCTCTCCTTTGCGGCGCGCCGGCGGTATGTTGCGGCGCGGGAGAAGAGTGCTTTGCGGGCGTGTGCGTTGCGCCGTGCCCCTCCGGGGTCCGGTGTGGCAGTGATGGCTCGGTCTGCTGCGATGCGGGTGACGTCTGTTTGGCGAGCCAGTGCGCCACGCCTGGCGCTGACTGCACGGACAGCTTCGACTGCGCGGAGGGCGAGTTCTGCGAGCCGACCTTGGGCAAATGCCTGCCTCAACCGGAGGGGCCACTTTGCGAGCTGCGGCCCGAGAACGTCACCTTCGAGCCGACCATCGAATGGCACTGGGAGGGATGGAGCGTGGATCCGACCTTCAAGCAGGTCCAGAGCACCCCAGCGATCGCCGACATCGATGGCGATGGGCTCCCCGAGGTGGCGACCGTGGCCTACAAAGACTCGAGCAACAACATGCTCATTGTGCTTAACGGAGAGGATGGCTCGGAGAACCTGATGATCCCCGTGAGCACTTACAACGTGCGGTGGGGAACGGGGCCTGCGGTTGGAAACATGGATGCCGACGCCGAACTCGAAATCGTCTTCATGACGAGCGCACCACGACAGTTGGTCGTCATCGAGCATGATGGCACGGAGAGGTGGACCGCCGCGCTCAGCGGAACCGGTCAAGGTTATCCTGCCTTGGCCAATCTCGATGCGGATCCGGAACCCGAGGTCGTCATCGGGGGCCAATGGTTCGACAACGATGGAACGCTAATCCAGGACAAAGGCTGGCTGGCTCAGAACGGGGAGTGGAGTGTCTCTGCCATCGCTGATATTAGCGGAGACGGGCAACCGGACATCGTCGGCGGCAACGTCGTCTATCACGTGGACGGCACGGAAGTCTGGCGCAACAACAGCGTACCCGATGGCTTCGTCGCCGTGGCGGACATGAACCGTGACACCATTCCGGATGTCGTTTCGATCAGCGGCGGCAACGCACGCGTTCTCAGTGGAAACGACGGAAGCGTGGTCTTCGGACCCGTTGCGATCCCAGGCGGAGGGACCGGTGGGGCACCTACGGTAGCGGACTTCGACGGAGACGGTCGACCTGAATTCGCGGCAGCGGGTCGCGGGCAATACGCAGTCTACGACTTGGATTGCACTGCCACCGGTGAAGCATCGTTTTGCGGTAGCAGCCGCACGGATGGCATTTTGTGGTCGCTCGTGGTCCAGGACCTGTCGTCCAGCGTGACGGGCTCGAGTGTCTTCGACTTCGAGGGCGATGGCGAAGCTGAAGTCATCTACAACGATGAGTGCACCCTCTACATTTTGGCCGGCAAGACGGGTGAAAAGCTGCTCGAAATGGCGAATTCCTCACGCACGGCGGCGGAATACCCACTCATCGTCGATGTCGATGCGGATGGGAACTCGGAGTTCATCGTGCCGGCCAACGACGACCAGATCGTGCGTGATGGCTGCGCGGTCGGAACGCACGGTCTTTTCGCGTTTGGCGACATCAACGACAAGTGGGTCCGCACACGACGAGTGTGGAACCAGCACAGCTACCACGTGACCAATGTCGATGCGTCGGGTGTAATCCCCGCGGTGGAGAGCGATAGTTGGTCGGGGGAAGGTCTGAATAACTACCGACAGAACGTGCAGGGAGAGGGCGTGTTCAATGCACCGGATCTCTCCGTGGCCGGCCTTTCGGTAGACGCGAGCTCGTGCCCGAGCTCAATCGGAATTCAGGCTCAGATCGCGAACTCGGGGTCACTAGGCGTCGAAGCGGGTGTGCCCGTGGGGTTCTACCAAGGTGTGCTACCCGATGGATCCTTGCTTGGATTCGAAATGACCACCGTTCCACTGCTGCCGGGCCAAACCGAGACACTCGTTCTGGATTTCACGCCGGCGGGCAACGACACGGGACCGTGGGACTTTTACGTCACGGTGGATGACGAGGCTGCGGCGTTGTCGCTCGTGGCGGAATGTGGCGAGGACAACAATAATGGCACCATCGGGGCCGCCGGATGTATCGTGGTACAATGACCATGATCTCCCGTTTTTCTAGCTGTTTTTGCATCCTGCTGTGAAATGTCGATAATCCCTAGCATGGGGGAGTTCCCGACAGTCAGCGGGCCGCCTACCGGTGTTGGCCTCGTGTTCGACGTCTCGATGTGGCCACTCGTGGTGATCACCATGCCGCCGGTGATGGTCGAAGAAGACATCGCGTATATGCGTGAGTGCTACGAACGCGTCTTCGCAGCAGGCAATCGGCATGCGTTGATCGTCGACACGACCAAAATCGCTCGTGTGCCCCAAGCTACCATGCGCCGGCAATTGAAAGAGTTTGAGGACAGCAAGCGACCGACCATACGCAAAAAGAACATCGGAAGCGCGATTATCATCCAGAGCGCCATCGTGCGCGGTGCATACACGGCGCTGAGGTGGATCTCGCCACAGCCTGCCCCAAACAAGGCCTTCTCCACGATGGAGGCCGCCGCGAGGTGGTGCGTGGAGGGCATCGAAGCGGATGGACAGCTCGTGCCGATCGCAGCCTATGCCCTCGCAAATCCTTCGAAGACCCAAGCGAGCGGCTGACGTACGAAAACCGACGCCGCTGCGGACCTTCAGGCAGCCTGATCCCCCTCGGCGCGAATGACGCTTCGCGGCGAGCTCAAGAGCTGCGCGAGCCAGGACCATTCCTCGGACTGCGAAGCAGTGATTCGCACGATGATCGTGAGCGGAACCGAGAGAAGGGCGCCCACTGGGCCAAGCACGAAGCCCCAAAAGACCATCGATAGCACGACGACCGTCGGCGAGAGATCGGTCGCGTCGCCAGCCCATCGCGGTTCTATCCCGATGCCGATCAGCCCGTTGATCGCAAAATAGCCGGCCGCAAGTCCGATAGCTGGGCCCCACCCCAAGGTGACCAAACCGAGGGCGATCGCCGGAATCGAGGCGAGGATGCTACCCACGCTGGGGATATAGTTGAGGACGAACGCAAGGAGCCCGAAGAGTAGCGAGTGACCGAGCCCAACTACCGTCGTCAGCCCGGCAACCAGCAAACCCGTCGCGGAGCTCGTCACGGTCTTGATCCATAGGTACTGCTGAACGTCGCGCGCAGCCCTACGGAGCACGTTGACGTCCATCCTGCCCAATGTATCGATGCTCGCGAGCTTCTTTGAAAACGACGAGCTTTCGACGACGAGAAAGACCGTGATCAGTAGCACCAACAACCCCGAGGAGACGATGCTCAGCGCGAGCGTGAAGCCCGGAACGGCGAGGCCTCGAACGAGCTCGCCGGGATCGAACTCGGTAACCGCCGTCGCGGGAATCCCGAGTCCCTGGCTCCATAGCCATGTGGCGAGCTCAACCTGAACTCGGTCCCAATCGTTGCGGTACTGGCCGAAGGCCGCTCCAAAATCTGTCGCCGCCCGCGTCGTCAAGAAGCCTAAGCCCATGACCACGGCCACCGCCGCGAGGCACGCGAGTAGCACCGTGAGCCACCTCGGAAGCCCTTTTTCGGTCAGATCGACGATCCTGGAGAGACTGATCGCGATCAAGCTCGCCAACAGCACGGGGATCACGATCGCGCGCCCCAAGCTGAGCACTACCAGGAAGATTCCAAACGCGGCTAAGCGAACCATGGCAAGAGATTAGCAGACACCGCACCTACGCACGGCGTGGCAGCGTCAGAGGCACCGAGCGTCAAGGAACTACTCGGTCTTGCCGATGAAAAGCTTCAAGGCGGAGACCCCAGTAACCCTCATGGTTCCGATGATGTAGGTCGAGGAGATGACGCCGTCAAAGGCGGCGACTCCATACTCATAAGGCGTCGCGAGCCCCTGCGGCACACCGTACAGAATGCTGACTACGGCGGTAAGCCGCACGAGCCCCTGCCAAAAGATGACCGGCGCGCGTACTGCGATGTCTTTGGACGACCACATCAACGCTGCGCCGGCAAACAGGAGGAACGCGCCGAGGGTCATCAGTGACACGAAGGTCCCCTCCTCGGGATTGGTGAGCGGCTGCGTCCAGACTCCAAGGCCGATCAAGATGTCGAGAAACCCGGTAATCCAAACGAACTTCCTAAACATGGTGCTCTCCTGTTGCGCTCGGGCTTGAACCAGCCGCGCGAGTCTATGCGATAGTCGCAGCCCTGTCACAGCGCCGTGGTACGACGATTCGTTAGGCAACCCAGACCAGTCCCAAACACCGAGTACGAGCGCGGAGACGCTCGGGTTCTGTGAGGGAGCGCACGATCCTGCTCCGTTGAAGTTGACGTTGGAAAAGCCGGCCCTGACACTGAAAGTGGGGTGTGCGACCTGCTTGGGTCGCTCAGCGTCAACGCTTAGGGGGACCGATGAGGCAGTTTGCTTGTATCTTGGGTGTGGCTTTGATGATGGCGTCCGGTGCATCCGCGCAGGTGATGCCGACGACGATTTCCGGCGACCAGGAGGACGTGGAACTCACGCCGCCCGAGGAGCCAGCCGACCAGCCCACTGAAGAGAAGTCGAGCGTCTACACCAAACGCGTCGGCGGCCTCGTGTGGCTCGAAGCGATGGCTGGACCATCTCGTTGGGATGTTACTCGATTCCGCAATTTGGACTTCATTCCAGCGGAGTTCGCTAGTCAGATCCCGTCGCTCGTAGTCACCGGCCCGGAGTTCGGCGCAGCGCTGAAGTTTCGCGCGGGCTCGACGACGGTAGGTGGCCACTTCAAGAGAGCCAACTACGACCCGTTCGACCTGATCACCGTGGGCCTCGATTTCGGCTTTCTCATTCGCGCGGTGCCTTACGTTCACCCGACGATCAAGCTCGGTTTGAACTACTACACGACCAAAGGCGGTCTAGCCCTGCCCGGCTTCGAGGACGCGCTCACGGACGTAAAAACGGACGGCGGAGGAGCATCGATTGGCTTGGGTCTTCGCATTCCGCTCATAAAGTGGGTTTCGCTGGCGGCCGACTTCGACTACTCGATAATCGGATTGGCAGTGCGAGGCACCGAGCAGATTACCGGCACGGAGCAATCGTTCACGGGGGGCACTGGCGGGACCGCGATCGCCGGCACGTTTGCCCTCACGATCCACCTCTAGGCTTTGGCGACCGCCTCGTGATGACGACGTCGGCCGACTCCTAGATGGAACAAGGCCAGTCCCACTAGGCCGAGTGCGAACGCAGCCACGTAAAACGTCCCTGCCGACGGGTTTGCCTCCGTGAAGAAATTGGCGATTTGCTTTTCGCCCCACATGACCGGTGTGAACGGTTCCACCTTGATCGGAGCTCTCGGATCGAGGTCGTGCCCAAACGTGTAGAGTTTGTAGTAGAGCCTGCCAAGGCCGAATATCCCCGCGTAAGACGTCAAGACGAGCAAATCGATCAGATCGCGCACCTTTCCGATCACGGCGGTCCGCAACGCGAGAATGATCATGCCGATGAAAAGGAACGGAATCCAATCGAGATCGGTCAGCTCGGAACGGTCGATCGGTCGCATTCCAATGTAGTGGTTGAGTGTGCTGACCTCCTGAATGTCCGCGCCATCGTGCCCACCATCGACCTTGTAGGAGTAGATGTAGAGGTCGAGACCTTCGGGGTACTGAGGCGCGGTCATTCGAATATGCCACATGGGAGCTGTGAAGCTCGCAACCACGAGAAGCGTCAAAAGCGCCAGAGCGACGCGTGACCACGGAAACAGTGGCTCGTCCAGGAACCGATAAAACGCGTCCAAAGCCTTTGTCATCTAGCCTCCTCCTAGCTTCCCTCGGCTACGCGACGTCGCCGCGGCGAAGTCTCCAAAGCGCGCCTGTCCACGCGATCGTTCCTAGTAACAACGGCCAACCGAGGCCCAGGACATAGAGCCACGTAGTCCCGATTCGATTGGCAAGATAAAACCCCACGGGCCCCAAAACGCTGAGCTCTGGGTCAGCGGAAGAAAGCAACGCCATCCGAATGCTCTGAACCGGGTTCAGAGTTGCGAGAGCGAATACGACTCTGGGCTCGAGGCGCCACTGCAGCATCATCCCGGCAAGCGCGAAGTCGAGAAGCGCGATCCCAGCAAGCCAAATCAGAAGCAGGTACATGGTGGCACGTGCGGTGTTGGGGACCGAAGTCGATACCCAGAGACCCAAACCGCAAAATGCCCAGACCAGTGCACTGCATAGGATCAAACAGTGATTGATGAAACTCCAGGCGATCTGCTGCCCAAACACGACGCGCCCAAAGAGCCCGACCGCAACCATCAAGACGACGAGCGGCGCGAGCAGGACGATCAGGCGCACGCTCGACACGGCGCTGAAGAATGCCCCGCGGGAGATCGGTTGACTGAACAATAGCTCTAGTGTGCCGTCATCACGCGCCTTGTTCACCAAATGCCCGGTAGCCACTAGCGCCATCAAAGGAAGCAGCACCAGAAGGGCGTGCACGTAGGAGACGAGGACTCGTCCCGTTCCCGTGAAACCAAATACGGTCGACTCTCGCATACCGACCAGCACGAACACCGCAGCCAGAAGTGCATAGACGACGACACAGAAGAGCAGCCACCTCGATCGAAGCACCTCGGCCATGTCGAGTCGGGCAACGGCCCAGTATGAGTTCAGCCTTCGTTTCACCGGCCCCCCAGATGCTGTTTTCGCTGGAGCGCGCGCTCTCGGGCCCATGCCCAATCGCGTGCGCCGGATGTCGCGCGGCTTACCGCCGCAATGCCATAACCCATCGGCGAGTCGTCGACGGCGACGAAACCCGCTTCGGATTGCGACAGCCATTTCTCATTCTCGTGATCGCGAAAGTAGATCGCGTGTATCTCCATCGGATGCGCGTCGAGGTAGGCGGCTAGGCATCCTGGATCATCGAAGCTCATCACCGTTCCATCGGTGGCCTGCACCTGGGCTGCGAAGCGGGGATCACCGATGTGCATCTTGCAGTGTTCGCAAACCTCGCGGTCCCACACGACGGGCACGGGGCCTTCGGGCAACGAGACTCGATTGAGTCGCGTCAGCAGGATGCCCGCGAACAGGACCACGGCTGCCGCAAGAATGATCTTAGTTGCGCTTGCCGAGCTCATGACGTTCCTCTTGGTCTTGTGGCCGCACCGCCTCGGCATCCCGTACGAGTAGGTTGTCGAACTGCCCGGCCATCGTTTTTGAAAGCTCCTCAACGAGCGCGAGCTTTTCAGCCCGCGTTGCTGTGCGACGCCACCATCCTGCCGTGCCCCGTTCGAATCCTAGTCGGATCAGCGTATCCGTTGCCGTTCCGTTCAGTGCCTGAACCTCGATGGTGCTCAAGGTGATCTTGTCGAGATAGGCCTCCGTCGGTCCGAAGTAGACCAACTTTCCCTCTTCGAGGACCATGACCTGATCGACGAGCGTTCGAATTTCCTCGAGCCGGTGAGAGCAAAGAATGAGCGTCGCCTCTTCGATTCGGTGCGACAGCTGATCGAAAAGGTTCATGCGAGAGGTCGTGTCGAGGCTAGCTGTAGGCTCGTCGAGAACGAAGAGCGAGGCGCGACTCGCCAACGCAAGTGCGAGGAGCGTCTTCTGCTTTGCGCCTCCCGAAAGGTCCCGATAGGCCTGCCGGTCGATCGCGCGGAAGTCGATTCCAAGCTGGTCACCTCGCGCTATCACGTCGTCGCCTGCAAGGCCCCGCACGCGGGTAATCGCTTTGACTACCTCGCCCACTGAGGCGCCGAGCTTGGGAGCGATCTGCGGAACGTACGCAATCTGATCCGCTAGCTCGACGCTTCGCTTGCTCGAGCCATCGAGCAGTAGCTCGCCCTCGCACTGCTGAAGCCCGAGCACGATACGGATTAGGGTCGATTTGCCGGACGCGTTTGGCCCAACTAAGCCAACTCGGCTCCCCGTCGGGATGGCGAAGTCGATCCCGCGAAGGGCTTCAATGCGGCCAAACCGCTTGCGTATTCTCTTACCTTCGACCCGCATGCTCACCGTCCCAGGTTGCTGCGCTCATCTTGGGTCGCGAGTCGATCAGCGTCGTCTTGGGTTCTACCAATGGAAACAGAAGGCTTATGGCGTCGAGGAGCTCGAGGGTGATCGCGCCCCGAAAGAAGAGCAGCTGGGGGTACGTGCTCGCAAGCTGACTGCTGAGTCGGCGAAGCTCGTAAGGAATGTCGCCATAGCCGTCGCGATCCATGTCGTAGCCGGCGTAATCGTCGAAGGCGTTCTCTGTCCAGTCGATACCCAGCGCATCTCCTCCGCCCTCGACTTCGACTTGGGAATGGTTGCTGACGAACGTATTGTCGTTGAACGTGTTCCGGCGCTCGCTTCCGTGCATCAGGACGGCGACTTCAGAGTGATAGAACGCGTTGCGTTCAAACCTGTTGAAGTCTTCTTGGTCGAGCGGTGAGGTATCCATATAGACACCCTTGGTGTTTGACACGAATAGGTTGTCGAACACCGTCAGATTCCCCGACTCCTTGATGCCGAGGCCCATGCCGCCGGGCCCCGAAGATCGCGCCAAGACGTTTCGTTTCACCTCGAGGTTGCGGCTGTACATGATGAAGACGCCCACCACGTTGTCGAAATAGCGATTCCCCTCGAGGACGTTGCCATGGCTGTACATGAAGTGCGTCCCATAACGGCTTCGGACGACGGAGTTGTCGGTGATTCGGTTGTCACTCGAGTACCAGACGACCATGTCGCGGCTTCCGATCACCTCGTTGCCTCGGACTTCCGAGTGCCTCGTCTCCCAGAGCCGAATCCCGTCGCCTCGAAGCCCGAGCGGACCCTCATCCGGCCCCAGCACCAGGTTGTCGCGGATCAACGCATGGTTCGCTTTCTCAACGAGCAAGCCAAAAGCGGCATTCCGAACGACCACACCCTCGACCTGATTGTGATCCGCCGTCACATGGACCGCCGCATCCAGGGTATCAAACCGTCCGCCGCTACCGTCGACCGTCACGCCGAGGAGCCTGGCTCCGTCCGCGCTTAGCTCGATGGTCGTCCCATGGCCAGAGGAGCGAATGACGGCTTCGTGCGGCCCCCAGATCGTCACGTTCTTCGTCACGACGAGCGGGCCCGTGTAGGTGCCTGCCTCGAGACACATCGTTGCGCCTTCGAGCGCATCGTCGACGACCTGCTGCAGGTTCGACCTCGCAGGCACCGAGAAGCAGTTCTTTGGGCGAGTGGGTTCTTCGTGCGGCCGCGCGCTGCCGGGAATTGGCACGTCGCGCGAGTCACACGAGGCGACTAGGAGGAGCACTGCGACGCACGCGCACACTCGGAGGAGGGCAGAGGACCCCCCACCGTCGCATGCGGCGCGGTGCCTCATCCGGGTTCCACCAGCAAATAGCCCGCCATTTCGAGATGAAGGGCCGAGCAGAACTCGGTGCAATAGAAGGGGAAGGTGCCTTCTCTGTCGGCAACGAAGGTCAGGTCGACATGCTTCCCCGGCTCGAGGCTGCTGTGTACGTTGTACGAACCGATTGTGAAGCCATGAGTCGCATCATGCGCTTGTTCGACGTTGGTGATGTGCAGGTGCACGGTGTCGCCTTTCTTCACGCGAACGATATCGGGGGTGAAGTGGCTCCGCACGGCCGTCATATAGACGTGCACTCCGTCTGGCTTTCGCTCGATTCGCTCTTCCTTTGCCTTGACGGCGAACTTGGACTTTTCGTCGGTGACGACATCCATACCGGCTGGTTTGTAGATGTTGATCGGGTCGAGCTTGTCGGCTTTGATCATTTGTGCGTAGTGCGGCTCCCCAAGCGGAAGCGGCATGTCGTATAGAAGTTGCATCGGCTCGCTGTCGATCCCGATCAACTGGAAGTTTTGTGGAAGCAATGGACCCACCTTGGCAAAGCGATCGATTGCCCATTTGTTCATCGCAATGAGATAGCCACCGTCGGGGCTCACTGTGTCACCCTCGGCTGCCACGATGTGGCCAACGTTGTAGTGCACCTTCTGCTTGCCGATGAGCTTGAGGTCCTTGACCGACCACTTGGCCACGGTCGACTCGATGAACACGGAAGTGTAGGCATTGCCCTTGTCGTCGAACTGGGTGTGCAGCGGGCCAAGCCCGATTTCGATCTGGCCGCGGATACTATCCTTGAAGGGCAAGATCGGAACGCCGTACGCGTCCTTGCCTTCGAACGTCTTGCTATCGATGAGGCCTTTCAGCTTCTCCCAGCTGTAGATCGTCGCATGCGTATCGAGCTTGCCGGATACGACGAGCTCTTTCCCGTCGGGCGTGATGTCCACGCCGTGTGGGCTCTTGGGCTCGCCCACGAGATAAAGCAACCCTTCCTTGTTGGCGGTGTCCAGAGTGATCACCTTCATGCCGGCGATCGTGCTCGTCTTGCCCTCCTCCTTGGCGACTCGCTCGGCGCTGACCAGGTTGATGATGTGGAGGTAGTCCATGTCGTTTTGAGAGGCGCCGGACTCCATGGGCGGATTGCCCTCCATGGTGCCGCCGTAGGACATTTCGGTGTTGAACGAGTTGATGAAAACCCAGCCCTCGCTGGCCAGCTTGCCGGCATCGGAGAGGTCCTGCATGTACGGCGGCAGCTCCATCGCGAACGACTGCTCCGCATCGATGCGGCCTTTTTCACGGTCGAACTTCCAAAAGATGACGGCGCCGCGGTACTTGTCTTTGAACTCTTCGATTGGCGCGTAACGGCCGCCGAGGGGCGCCGGATACTGAGCGGCCTCGACGACATATTCGGTGTTTGGAGTGACGAAGGTTGCGCCGTGGTCGCTTTGAATGAGCTCCGAGGTGACGATCTGCTTGGTGACGAAGTCGTGGAGGTCAATGACGGCGATTCGAGCGTTGGCCTTATCGTTTACGAAGAGAAACTTGCCGTCATACTCGCCCTCGGTCTCGCTCAACGCCGGGTGATGCATATCGCCCCAGGTCATCTTCTTGCCAAAGCGCTTTCCGCCAGCAAGAACGTTGTCGCTCTGATCGCCATAGCCGTAGCCCTGCCACGGCTCCGGTGTAAACACGGCGACGTACTTCAAAATGCGCATCGACGGCACGCCGATCACGATCAGGTTCCCACCGTGGCCCCCGGACGCGAAGGTGTAGTACTCGTCTTTCTTGCCCGTTGGGGTGTAGGTCTGGAGGGCAGCGCTCACGTCTGCTTCGCTCAATCCGCGCTCTTTCATGAGGTCGGCGACCGACCCCGCCGGAGCAGACGACACTTCCTTTTTTGGTTGAGGGCTGCAGCCCAAGCCGAGAGACGCAACCAGGAACACGGCCAAACCGGACGCGCCACGCGCACCCATTCCATCTAAACTCATCACTCCTCCTTCATCCCCTCGGGATGGAGTTCCTCACCGAGATTCCTGCTGCAATAACCAAGCCATCCGCTACTGGGCGAGGTTTCGCACATACACTACGAGCTCTTTGACCACCTCGGGCTTTGCGTCGAGGTCGGGATTTGCGGGCATCGTCGCGCTCTTGCCCACACCGGTACCGCCATAGACGATGATCTTTTGGATGTGCTCGTCGGTCACCGATTCTTGCCATTCTGCAAGAGTGAAGTCACGCGGCTTCGGATCGAGAGCTGCAGAGCCCTCACCGTCGCCCTTTCCCGTCTTCCCATGACAGACCGTGCAACGGTTTTCGAAGATTTCGGCCGCCTCGGCCTTGGGGTCCCCGACGGCTACCTCGGCGACTTCCGCGGCTGGAGGGGGCGTTGCCTCCTGCGCCGGCGCAGCGTCTTCCTTTGGCGTACAGCCAAGAGCCACAGCCACCACACCACCGACTGCAATCGCGAAGAGCCCACTGACACTGATCCGCATACCCGCTCCTTTGCCGGCTGGAGTGTAGGGTCGAAGCGCGAACTTTCAACGTCTCAATGGAGCAGAATCTGCGCTCAGCGTGGAAGTCACGAATGATCTGCGCGAGGCCCTCTTCGGGCTCGTTTTGGGTCTATACTTCGCGACTTCGCGACGCACGGCGGTGTTTGTCGCAGCAGGGCGCGATGAAAAGTCGCAGGAGGGTGTGATGAAGAAAAGCATACTGTCGGTCACCATTATTGCCGGATTGGTCGTATTCGGTTGCAAAAAGCAGGAGGCCACCGCTCCTGATGAACCTCCCACGCCGGTCAAAGAAGTGTCGAACATTCCCCCGCTCGATGAAAACAACATCGTGAGCCTGGCCATCGCGTCTGAAGATCACACGACTCTGGTCGCGGCGATCAAAGCAGCGGATTACGTCACTTCGGTCGCGGCCTCGGGTCCATTGACGGTCTTTGC
>JBFICQ010000003.1:0-38222 GCA_041581895.1 Polyangiales bacterium
CGTGTTATAGACGGCGCATGCATTCTCGCTTTCTCTTGGTTGCGGCTCTAGCGGTCGCGGGTCTTGGTTGCGACGACGGCGGAGACCTCGGTGGTACAGGTGGCGTCGGTGGGACGGGCGGTATCGATGACGCACTCGACTTGAACATCGGACCGGGCGAGGTGCGGGCTGGCCGGCTGACTGCCAGTCAACTACCCGCGGATGAAAATGGCCTCGCGGTGTACGAAGAAGGCGACTTCGCGCTAGTGAATGAGCACATTGCGCTCATCATCGAAGATGAAGGCGTCTCGGAGCTCTACGCTCCGTTCGGCGGGCTGATCGTCGGCATCGCGCGTTTTCGAGACGGCGCGCTCGTCGACCGTGCGGACTACAACGAATTTGCGATCGGGCTGCGCCGCTTCCTAGTCGCAGCGGATGGCGTGTCGATCGTCAACGACGGAACGGACGGCAACCCTGCGGTCGTTCGAGCAGAGGGGCCCTTGATTGCCTTCCCGTTCTTGGAAGACCTCTTAGGCGGCACGACAGCCGGAACCATTCTCCTTGGGCCTCCTCCTCCCGAAGATGAGGAATTCCAGGCAACCCGGGCTCAAGTCGACTACGAGTTGGCACCGAGCGCCGAGCACCTCGACATCTACTACACCTTGGACGGGGGCCTGACCGTCGCGCCGGTCTACCTGTTTTTCCAGAGCCAACGGATGACGCCCTACGTGCCGGGGCAGGGCTTCGGCGTTGGTAAGATCGACCTTCCCTATCCGTACATGGGCTGGGCCGACGACGATGCGGTCAGTTATGCCGCGGAAGCTCCTTCGGGACCGATGAGCGCGCTCTTTGCGACCGCCGCAGCATTTGGTTTCACCAACCCAGAGGTGTCGGGCGTGCTTCCCCTCGCGGGTGAAGAGGTCGCCTTTGCCGCGGGCGAGCGTGAACACTTGATGCGCATACATGTTGGAGGCAACGGGATCGAGGGGCTTCGACGAGCGATCGCACGAACCGATGGCATCTCGACACGAACAATCGCGGGAACGGTGCGCAACGCCGACGGCTCTCCCGCACAAGGAGCTCGCGTCCATGCGCAGACGACCGGAGCGGAACCCTCGTATCTGACCCGCGTGACGAGCGCCACCGATGGAAGCTATGCCCTCGACGTGCCGGCCGGCCAAGACGTGCAGCTTCGTGCATACCGCCGTGGAGACGGAATCACTGAGCCTCTGGTGGTCGATGCAACGACTGAAACAGCCGAGCTCCAGCTGCCGGCCAAGGGCACGATTCGCGTCCTCGCTCGCGATGCCGACTCTCAGGTGCCGCTCCCGGTGCGCGTTCAGGTGCTTCCCGAAGCGGCGGGCTTCCAACCGCCGGACAACTTCGGCGAACCCCGCGTCCCGTTCGACGACCGTCTCCATGTGGTCTTCCCAAGCGACGGCGACGTGACCCTCGCTGCGCCCCTTGGGAACAACCGTGTCGTCGTCTCTCGGGGCTACGAGTACGATCTCGTCGACGGCGTCGTGGCGGTGGCCATGGGCCCGCCAGCCGAAGTCAACGCGAACCTCAGGCGGGTCGTCGACTCGACTGGGGTGATGTGCGGCGACTTCCACATACATACCCACCGCTCACCTGATGCTCCGGATTCGCCGGAATTCAAACTGCGAAGCGCCGCGGGCGATGGCGTCGAGCTTCCGGTCCGCACCGATCACGAATTCGTGGCCGCCTTTGAACCGGTGGTCCAGACAACAGGCCTCGGCAACTGGCTGTATGGGCTTTCCTCACTCGAGCTCACGACCTTCTCATGGGGCCACTTTGGGGTCTTCCCTATCGAGCCCGACCCAAACCTTCCGAACGATGGCGCCATCCTGTGGAACGGCGTGGACGAATCGGGCGCAGTCGAGATCCTAGAGCCGGTTCCGGTGTTCGAGATGGCGCGCGCTCGACCCGGCGATCCCGAAGTCATCATCTTCCACCCCCGCGAACGACCAGGAAGCGGAGGGGGGTTCGACTCGATCTCGGGCGGGGCCTACTTCATGGGCATCGGAAGGCTGGGGGCTCTTCAGGTCGCCAACACGGGTGGCGTCGACTACGACCCAGCCACCGACACGATCCGACGCACCGATATCGACCGCGCGACGTGGTGGGACACCGAGTTCAAGGCCGTCGAAGTCTTCAACGACAGCTCGTTCGAAGAGAACAGACGCAATGCGGGGCGCATTCACGCGGGCGGCGATTTCAGCGACGTCATCGGAACGGTCGACGATTGGTTTGGTTTGCTGAACAGCAGCGAGCGCGATGGCGTTTTCGCGGTCGGCTCCTCGGATAGCCACAGTATCATGTCGGGGAGCCCGGTCGGATACCCGCGGACGTGCTTGTTCGTCGACACGGACGACCCGCAAGACCTTCGTGCCGACTCCAGCACTCCGCAAACGATCAAGAGTCTGGTGCGCACCGGTCGAGTCGTCATCAATGGCGGGATGTATGTCACCGCCTCGGCGTCGTCGGGAGAGGGGCCCGGCCAGACGATTGCCGGCACCGGCCCCTACACGATCAATGTCACCGTGCAGGCGCCCTTGTGGGTTGGAAACGTCGAGCTCATCGAGATGTGGGTCAGCACGGCGGGCATCGTGACGAACACCGCGATCGCGAGCAATCCCAACCCCAGTCTCGACAACGGCGCGGTGCTTCGCTTCTCCCAGCCAGTAGAGGTGCCGAGCGACGCCGACTGGGTCATTTTTCACGCCCGCGGCGACTACGATCCCACGATTGAGAGCCGCGCAGATCAACCGCAAACCCTCGCCCCGGTTCATCCCGAGCGTTTGCCCTTCGGCGTGACCAACCCGATCTTCTTCCAACGGTGAGGCCGCTACGTGTGATCCCACAGACGAATCGCACCGCGCATCGCTTCCTCAAGCGAGAAAAAGCGCACCTTGGCCGAGACGTCCCGTTGAAGGTGACGCGCGTTTCCTCCGCCCAGATGAAGCTCGTCGTAGTTGAACAGGCGCTCGAGCTCGTCGAGAGCATCGAGCACCCGCTCCGTCCACTCGGAAGGTCCGATGCGTTTGAGCTCCGTGTCGCGAACCAGGTCTTCGTAGGTCTTCCCATCGCGGAAGGGGTGATGTCCTAGCTCGAGGTTCGGAACGAGCCGGCCTTCGGTGAACAACGCCGAGCCGAGTCCGGTTCCAAGCGTCAGTACGAGCTCCACGCCGTGCCCTTCGACCACGCCCAGTCCCTGCACGTCCGCGTCGTTAGCCACCCGGACCGGACTGCCTAGTAGTTGCTCCAACCTTGCCGCCAACGGCACGGCTCGCCAGAGCTCGTTTCCGAGGTTTGGGGCGTTGTACGTCACCCCGGATTTCACCACCCCCGGAAACCCCACGGAGACGCGATGGTAGGCCTCCACCGTGTCGGCGACTTCGCTGATCGTCGCGATGAGCGCGTCAGGCGTGGCTGGCTCCGGGGTCGGACGATGTTGAGAGACCCCGGTGACGGCACCGTCGTCGTTGAGCGTGAGGAACTTGATGCTTCCGCCGCCGATGTCGATCGCCAGTGTGCTCATGATGGGGGCTCGCGGTGTCTGCGATAATATTCGATCAGTTGGTGCGTCGAGCTGTCGTGCTCGCCTCGCTTACCGCTGAGCTCCGGTAGGACGACCTTTGCGAGCTGCTTCCCGAGCTCCACACCCCATTGATCGAAGCTATAGATGTTCCAGATCACGCCTTGCACGAATATCTTGTGCTCATAGAGCGCGATCAATCTACCCAGCGCTCGCGGAGTCAGCTTTTCGAGCATGAAGATGTTGCTCGGTCGATTCCCAGGAAACGCCTTGTGGGGCGCGAGCAGCGCGACTTCTTCTTTCGGAGCGCCACCTTTGCGGAGCTCTTCACGTGACTCTTCCAAGGTCTTTCCCCGCATCAACGCCTCGGCCTGTGCGATGCAGTTGGCTACCAAGATATCGTGATGCTGGCCTAGAGGGTTCTGGCTCTGCGCGGGCACGATGAAGTCGCACGGCACCCAATCCGTCCCCTGGTGGAGGAGCTGGAAGAAGGCGTGTTGCCCGTTGGTCCCCGGCTCGCCCCAAACGACGGGCGCGGTGCCATGGCTCACTACCGCGCCATCGCGCGAGGTGCGCTTGCCATTGCTTTCCATGTCTGCCTGCTGCAGGTACGCCGGAAAACGGTGCAAGTACTGATCGTAAGGCAAGACGGCATGCGAGGTCGCACCGAAGAAGTCGCGGTACCACACCCCGAGCAGCGCCATCAAGACCGGGATGTTCTCGCGGAGGGGCGCGGTTCGAAAGTGTTCGTCCACCTCGTACGCACCCGCGAGCAGCTCCTCGAAATGCTCCATCCCAATCACGCACGCAATCGACAGGCCGATCGCCGACCAGAGCGAGTATCGGCCACCCACCCAATCCCAGAACTCGAACATGCTCTCTGGGTCGATCCCAAAGGCCGTCACGGCCTTGCGGTTGGTCGATAGCGCGACGAAATGCTTGGCCACCGCCTCTTCACTTCCGAGGTTTTTGACCAACCACTGACGGGCGGAGCGCGCGTTGGTCAGCGTTTCCAGCGTCGTGAACGTCTTCGAAGCGATGATGAAGAGGGTCGTTTCGGGGCGCACATCCCGGAGCACCTCACTGAGATGGGTCCCGTCGACATTCGACACGAAATGCGCACGCAGCCCGTCTTTCCAATACGGGCGGAGCGCTTCACTGACCATCAGAGGCCCGAGATCCGAGCCACCGATCCCGATGTTGACTATGTCGGTGATGGGCCGACCCGTGTGACCGGCCCACACACCGTTGCGAACGGCATCTGCGAAGCTCCGCATCTGCTCGAGAACACGCCGCACGTCGGCCATCACGTCGACGCCCTGCACCATCACCGCGCGATCTCCGCGATTACGAAGAGCCGTGTGTAAGACCGCGCGCCCTTCAGTCACGTTGATCGGATCGCCGGCAAACATGCGGCTGATCCAATCGCGAACGCCGCATTCTTCCGCCAACTCTACGAGCAGGGTCATGCTCTGATCGGTGATTCGATTTTTCGAGTAGTCGAAGAGAAGGCCACCGAGCATGGACGAGAAACGCCCGGCGCGTTCGGGGTCTTCGTCGAAGAGCTCCCTCATCTGGAGGTCGCACACCTCGTCGTAGTGAGCCCGAAGGGCCCGCCATGCCGCGGTATCGGTAGGGTCGACCATCGGACCCGAACTTAGCCTTTGCTGGCCTAGTTTACTAGGAGCGGCGCGAGGACGAGCGCGACGATGCTCATCAGCTTCACGAGGATGTTCAACGAGGGGCCGGCTGTATCCTTGAAGGGATCGCCGACCGTGTCGCCAACGACTGCCGCGTTGTGGGCCTCACTGCCCTTCTCGTGAAGCGAGCCGTCGGTCATCCTGTAGCCGCCGCCCTCGAAGGACTTCTTGGCGTTGTCCCAGGCGCCTCCGGCGTTCGCCATGAAGAGAGCCATGGCGACGCCCGACACGGTGACCCCTGCGAGCAGGCCACCAAGCGGTTCGGGGCCCATCACAAATCCGACCACGACGGGCGTGAGAATCGCGAGCGCGCCCGGCGCTAGCATGCGCTTGAGCGAGGCCTCGGTCGAGATCTTCACGCAGCGCGCGGTATCGGGCTTGGCCTTGCCCTCGAGGAGGCCTGGAATCTCGTGGAACTGTCGGCGAACCTCTTCGATCATGTCCATCGCCGCCACGCCCACGGCCTTCATCGCCATCGAGGAGAAAAGGAAGGGAAGCATGGCGCCTAGGAACAGGCCGGCCATCACGAGCGGCTTCGAAATGTCGATACCGGTGATCTTCGCGGTCTGTGCAAAAGCTGCAAAGAGCGCGAGAGCCGTCATAGCGGCGGAACCGATCGCGAAGCCCTTGCCGATCGCCGCGGTGGTGTTGCCGACAGCATCGAGCTTGTCGGTGCGTTGACGAACCTTTGGATCCTGACCGCTCATCTCGGCAATGCCGCCAGCGTTGTCGGCGATTGGGCCGTAGGCATCCACGGCGAGCTGAATGCCGGTCGTCGAAAGCATGCCAAGCGCGGCGATGGCTACGCCGTAAAGACCGGCTACCTTGGCCGCCACCACCACGCCAAATGCGATGACGAGGATGGGAAGCGCCGTCGATTGCATGCCCACGCCGAGGCCGGCAATGATGTTCGTTGCGGTGCCGGTCTTGCTCTGCTCGGCAATGCTGTCGACGGGTGGCTTTTGCATCGAGGTGTAGTAGGAGGTGATGAGGCCCACGGCGACGCCGGCGAAGAGACCCGCGACCGTCGCCCAGCCGACGTCCGTCCATGTTACGACCTGCCCCTTGAGATTGGTCGCGCCCTCGGCGGGCCACATGTACTTCGCGATCCCGAAGGTGGCGAGAGCCATCACGCCCGCGGCGCCGAAAGCGCCGGTGTCGAGCGCATGCTGAGGATTGCCACCCTCTTTGGTGCGAACGAAGAAAGTGCCCACGATCGAGCAAAGGATGCCCGCCCCCGCGATGACGAGTGGCATCAGCACCGGGCCGATCGACGTGCGTTCGGAAACCACGTTGAAGCCGAGCGCCAACACCATCGCCCCGATGATGGCGCCGACGAACGACTCGAAGAGGTCTGCCCCCATGCCAGCCACGTCGCCGACGTTGTCCCCCACATTGTCCGCGATGACGGCTGGGTTACGAGGATCGTCCTCCGGAAGACCCGACTCGACCTTGCCGACCAGGTCTGCGCCAACATCGGCCGCCTTGGTGTAGATGCCTCCGCCGACGCGTGCGAAGAGCGCGATCGACGAAGCACCCATCGAGAAGCCGGTGATCACGTTGACCGTTCGGACCAGCTCCCAGCCGAGCACATTAGTGAAAAGGATGTAGAGCCCGCCGAGGCCAAGCGTTGCTAGGCCGACGACGGTCATGCCCATCACCGTGCCCCCCGAGAAGGCAACCGCGAGCGCAGGGGGTAAGCCTTCACGCGCCGCCGCGGTGGTGCGGACGTTGGCGTTCGTGGCGACCTTCATCCCGGCCCAACCGGCAGCCGCCGAGGCCAAGGCCCCCGCGACGAAGGCGCCCGCAATCTGCCAGCCCCGCGATGGGTCTCCAAAGTACGCGAACCCGAGAATCGAGCCGACAACGAGCACGAAGATCGCCAAAACTCGGTATTCGGCGCGGAGGAAAGCCAGGGCGCCCTCCTGAATCCGGCCGGCGATCTCGACCATGTTCGCATCGCCCGGGTCCTGTTTCGAAACCCATAGTGCTTTCGACCAGGCAAAAAGGAGAGCAAGCACGCCCGCTGCGGGGGCTGCGTAGATCAGTGTGTCCATATCCGCGGAACCTCGATTCGCGCCCGGTTTCGGTGAAGTGCTTGGCGGGCGGCGCGTTTCTACAAGATTTGAAAATCAGGTCAAACCCAGGCGTCGCAGAGTCATCAGGTCCCGGAAAACACAACGGAATCAGCTCGGCCGGGCTTCGGCGATCGCCGTGCGGGCCGCAGCGAAGTCCGCGGGGCCTTGGACGCTGAGACGCCCGACGTTCTTGTCGATTCGGGCCAAAAGGCCGCTCAGAACGCGGCCGGGCCCCACCTCCACGAAGAGCTCGACCCCATCAGCGATCATCCTTCGCACGCAATCTTCCCATCGAACCGGCCGACTGACTTGACGCACCAAGGCCTCTTTGGCCGAGTCCGCATCGGTAACCGGCTTTGCGTCGACATTGACATACACCGGCACACTCGGAGCCGAGAAAGCGATTCCTTGGATGTCCTCCGCAAGTCGGCGTTCGGCAGGCTCCATCAACGTCGAATGAAACGGGGCGCTTACGGGAAGAGAGCTCGCGCGGGCGCCGGCCTCTTTGAGCTTGGCCCCCGCCTCTTGGACTGCGCTCGTTTCTCCGGCGATCACGATCTGGTTCGGCGAATTGTAATTGACCGCTTCGACGAGCCCCGGAACTTCCGCACAGATCCGTTCGATCAATGTTCGGTCTGCCTTGAGGACGGCAGCCATCGCGCCCTCGCCGTATGGCACGGCGTCTTGCATGTAGAGCCCCCGTTTTCGAACCAAACGCACCGCGTCCGCGAGATCGAGTGTCCTGGCCGCAACGTGCGCCGAGTATTCGCCTAGGCTGTGCCCGGCGACCACGTCGAAAGGCACGTCGAGCGCGCGAAGCAGGGCGATCGAAGTCGTTAGAACCGCGGGCTGCGTATTCGCCGTGAGCTTGAGCTCTTCTTCGGGTCCCTCGAAGCAAAGCTTCGATAGCTTTTCGCCGAGCGCAGCATCGGCGATTTCGAAAACCTCGCGCGCCGCCTCGAACTGGTCATGGACCTCGCGGCCCATCCCGACCTTCTGGCTGCCCTGACCCGGAAAAACGAGCGCTACCTTGCTCATCGCGGAGCTGCATAGCACGATTTGATGGGGGCTACGCTTGCAAGAACCGAACAATGCCGAAGACGCCGAGCACTTGAGCGCTCTGTCTATCGGTCACTACATCATGGCGGGTCTTCACGCGGTCGGCGCCATCCCTTTGGTCGCCTACGCGTTCGCAGGCGCCAAGCTCGCCGAACGGCTCAGCAACGAGATGGCACTGACGATGGGGGACATCTCGGGGCAAGCAGGAGCCGACCCTTTTGCTGGGGCCCCCAAAGAAATGATGGACGACCTCGGCACGCTAATCGTGACGATGACGGTGCTCGGCTTGGTGTTCGTCGTCGCGGCGTCCGTCGGCTTTTTTCTGGTCGGGCTAAAGCTGCGCCAGCGCCAGTGGTGGACATTCTGCTATCTCAGCGGCTGGGGCGAATGTTTGATGTTCCCGTTCGGCACGATCCTCGGGGTGTTCACGATCATCGTGTTGTCGCGCCCGACGGTGAAGCGCGCGTTCGGCATGCACTGATTGACAAAGGCCCCAACCCGCCGTACCGATCAACGTTATCTGGAGGCGACCCCATGGTTGAAGCGGAAGAGCTCGAGGAAAGGATTCGCAAAGGCCTGCCCAACGTGTCTCACCTCGTGCTCACGGATCTCACCGGCACTAGGGACCACTGGGAAGCCCTCGTCGTATCCGAAGCTTTTGATGGCAAAAACCGCATCGAACAGCACCAAATGGTCTACGCGGCGCTAGGCGAGCTCATGGCGGGCCCCGTTCATGCACTTGCGCTCAAGACCTACTCGCCCGAGAGTTGGGCTAAGCAAGAGGAGTGACATGGAAGACTCCGTCCGAGAAAAGATTCAGGGCATCATCGACTCGAACGACGTCGTTCTTTTCATGAAAGGGACAAAGCACTTCCCGCAATGTGGCTTTTCCGCCACGGTGGTCGAGGTGCTCCGCCGGTCGGGTTCGGACTTCCAAGACGTGAACGTTCTGGAAAATCCGGAGATTCGACAAGGAATCAAAGAGTTCGCCAACTGGCCAACGATCCCGCAGCTTTACGTTCGCGGGGAGTTCATCGGTGGCTGCGATATCGTGCGCGAAATGTACGAGAAGGGTGAACTCGATGCCGTGCTTTCTGCTAAACAAAGCTGAGGCGTTAATCCGTCATGGCGGAGCTTCTTGGCGGTAAATATGAAGTGCTCGAGCTCGCTGGCGAGGGCGGCATGGCGAAGGTGTATCGTGGGCAGACCCATGGCGCCGCAGGGTTCGTTCGCCCGATCGCCATCAAGCGCGTGTTGGCGCCGTTGAGTCAAAACCCGGAATTCCTGAAGATGTTCGTCGAAGAGGCACGCGTCGTCTCGGAGCTCGAGCATCCGAACATAGCCCAGATTCACGACTTCGATCGCGACCGGGCTGGCGAGTACTACTTGGTTTTGGAGTGGGTCGACGGGCTCACGCTTGCGGAGTGGCGGAAGGCCTACCGCAAGAACGGTCAGCAGACGCCGTGGCATCTCGTCGCCGCGATCGGGATCGAAGTATTGAAAGCGCTCCACGCGGCCCACGTGCGTATCGATCGGGACGGAAACCCCGCCCCGATCTTTCATCGTGATGTGACGCCGCAGAACGTCATGATCAGCACGTGCGGTGTGGTGAAGTTGACCGATTTCGGGCTTGCGCGCGCGATGGACCGCAGCAGCATCACGAGGCCCGGCTTCGTGAAAGGAAAACTCGCCTACCTGGCACCCGAGCTCACCTACGAGGGCGACCCGAGCGCACAGACCGATCTCTTCAGCGTTGGCGTCGTCCTTTGGGAGGTGCTCGCCGGCGAAAAGCTCTTCAAGGGCAAAGACCCGCTCAAAGTCGTTGGGACCATTCGGGACATGGAAATCCCGAGCCTGGCGGAGATGCGACGAGACATCCCTGCCGCCCTCCGAGGGATCATTCAACGAGCGCTTCAGCGCGACGCGAACGACCGATACCCCACGGCACATGCGATGGGGCGCGACCTCGCGGCCCTTCTGCGCAAGACGGAAGAGCCAACCGATTCGGACGTCATCGCCAAGAGCATCGCCTGGGCGCGACAACAGCTGGCGGACGAAGCCCCGACCAAGCCGTTTCCCAACGCGCAGGCACTTTCGCTCGCAGGCGCCGCCGACGAGACGATCCCCGACACCAGTATCCCCCTCACCCGTCGTCGTCGCTAGAGCAGGTCGGCGCCGAGGCCGAATAGCACGGAAATGACGATGAAGGGCGGCGTCATGCCGATCATCGCCGCGATCATGTAATCACGGAACGATACGCCAGACATCGCGAGGGTGTAGTTCACCGGCGGCACCGCCCACAAGAACAGCCGGATCACGATCATCGAGCGCAAGGGTTGTTCTTCGAGACGATCCAACCACTTCTTGAGAAAGGGCGCCTGGATCTTCTTGAGCGGCTGCCCTCCGATCGTTCGAACGATGATGAAAGAGATCCCGACGGAAATCGTGGCGGCAATCACCGAGGCTACCGCTCCCCAGAGGGGACCGTAGGCAAGCCCAGCGACGGCCACGAATAAAAAGCCGGGAACATACAACAGCTGGCCGATCGTAAACGTCGCGGCAAACACGAAGAAGCCCCAAACGCCAGCAGCTCGCATCGACGCGCGGATGCCCTCGACCGTGAGCTGTTCGTGGAAACCCGTAGTACGTCCGATCGCATAGACCCCACCGAGAAAAAGTGCCAACAACGCGAGGCGCACCAAGGTTCGATTCACGAGGCGCAGTAGTGCACAGTCATCACGCGAAGACCAGCGCGTTTTGACCATCACGGCTCGAGCAGCGTATCTAGGGGATTGCGCGTCACGCGGTTGGACCCGTCGAGCGAGTTGATGTCGATGCGGCTGAGGTCCACCCGCGGCGAGAAAATCGCTTGGTGGAAAGAGTCCACGACCCTTTGCCGATAGGTCGCGCCGGTTTCGTTCTCCTCGAGCTCCACTTCGCTACAGCCCCACGAAGTGCCTGTCCGCCCGAACAAGCAGGCCTGCCCCCCTTGGACCTGAATTCTCAACCCGTCGTCGGAGCGGTCGAATCGCGGCGAACGACGCAGCGCCCTCGCGACTGCGCGGTCGATATCGGAGCCGGACGATTCAACCTTCACGGGAATCGCCCAGCCGAGGCGCCTGAACAGGCCTGGGTCCGCGCCGAGCACTTCTTCGTACAGGGTCGCGGTCTGCCGCGGATCCGAAAGGGAGCCGGCCAGCAACGCTCTGACGCGTTCTCGAAGGAGAGCGTCGCCCGGCTGTAGCCCCTCGAGGGCGCTTTCTGCGTGCTCGAGGGCACTGTCGTAGCGCCGTTGTACGAGAGCGACCTCGGCGAGCACGGCATCGTAATAAGCAGAGGCCCCTTCCCTCGGGTCTTCGATGCGCACCCGATCGATCGCTGCCCGCACTACGCCCGGGCCGAGCACGGGGATCAACTCCCCGATCAGCCAAGGCGGCATGACCGCGCTCCGGGCAGTCCCGATGGCAAAAGTCCCCACTAGCCGCGAGTGATCGTCGAGAAATCTCGCCGTCTGACGCGCGCTCATCCAAGCCTGGAAACGCAACCAAGTGGCCTTTGCGTGTGCCCACAAACGCTGGTGAACACCTTTCGCCGCAGCGCGCTCGATCGTCATCTCGGCAAGCATCAGCCGGGCTTGGCGGTCGAGGAGCGCGACGATGCTGCGATCCTGCTCCGGGTCGCGACTGTTGTGGGCACGACGATCGGGAAGCACGACCGCCTTGTCGGTGATGCGAAGGGCCTCGTCAGGCCTTCCCATCAACAAGAGGAAAGCAGCGAGTGACCGACGAGCCTCGTTGCGATCGGAGTCCCTCACGTGGGGCGGTCGGGCGGCCCGGTGACGAGGCACTTCTCTCAGCGCGGAGAGTGCCTCCGAAAAGCGGCCCGCGCGCATGTAGAGATCGGCGAGCTCGAGCCACGGGTTTCCATACCACGAAATACCGCTCTTGGTCGCTTCCATGAGAAGGCGCTCCGCCTCGTCAAAGCGAAACATCGACCTGGCCGCCTCGGCATAGTTCCCGAGGTCGACGGCCGTCGCGCTTCCGAACTGCGTCCGCGCGTATTCGACCGCGCCCCGGCAGGCCTCGTAGCTTTCGGCGTCGTCACCGGCCTCGAACTCGATCGCACACAGCGCGTTCTTGGCGCGCTCGATTTGATAAGGATCGCCGGTCGCGAGGCCTTCCTCGGCGGCAAGGCGCGCTTCAACGAACTTCCGCTTCTTCATCAGGGGCCAGGCGAGCTCGGCCTTCAACTGCGGCGTGTAGAGCTCGTTGTATCGCCGCATGAAATCGAGCTGCTCGTCGTAGTGCTCCAAGTTGCCGTGCGTGATCGTGAGCGCGATCAAGATGCGGGCGTGCCAGCGCCAGGGCTGGCTCGGGACCGGGGAGACGCCATGTTCGGCCTCGAAAAGCTCCAACGCCCGTGTTTCGTGAAAAAGCGCTTTCGGGAAGTTCGCCTCCCCGTAGTGTAGGGCCTGCGCAAAGACCAAGTGGCCTACGTACGAGCTCGGATGCTCAGCGAGGAACTTTTCGGCTGCGTCCCGCGCTTTGACATACCGTTGCCGCTCAATGAGGTCCCAAAGGAGCACTTCCTCCGGCGAAGCCTCTTCGCCTTCGAGTAGCAAAGGATCGGCCATTTCATCCGCAGAGGCGCGAAATGCCCAGAGCCCAACGAGAGTCAGCGCCAGAACAAGATGAAGTGCCACCGAAGCACGCATGGTGGCGTCATCCTCGACGCAAGCTCGCCTTTGCGAGCTTTTCAATCTCGACCGCTGTGGCCTCGGCGATGAGGGCCTCGATGTCTTCGACACCTGGAGCGCACTCCAATCGATGCTTGAACACGTAAGGCGCCAGCGCCTCGATGTCCTCTGGAGCCACGAAGTCACGACCCTGGATCACCGCGCGTGCCTGAAGCGCGGGAAGCATCAAGACCAGCGCTCGGGTCGAGGCTCCCTGTAACACGCGGGAATCGGCGCGAAGCAACCGGGCCAAGTCGACGAGGGCCTCCTTGACGACGGGCGCGACGTAAACTGCCGACCGAGTCTGGCGCCGAGCGGCGAGGACCTCCTCGCGCGTGACGCCGGGAAAGTCTCGTGCGACTTCCAGGCTGGCCCGAGGATACTGGTCGAGAACCTCGAGCTCCGCGGCACGATCGATGTGCTTCATCTCGACCTTGAAGAGGAAGCGATCGAGCTGCGGGGTCGGCAGCGGATACGTCCCAGCGAGGTCGAGGGGGTTCTGCGTGGCGATGACGAAGAACAAATCGTCGAGCGGATACGAGGTGTCGTCGACGGTTACCTGCTTTTCGGCCATCGCTTCGAGCATCGCTGCCTGCACTTTGGGCGAGGTGCGATTGATTTCGTCGGCTAATACGATGTGTGCGAACACCGGGCCTCGTCGAAACGAAAAGCGGCTAGTCTCGACGTCGAACACGTTGGTCCCGGTGATGTCGCTCGGGAGGAGGTCTGGCGTGAATTGAATCCGCCGAAACGCGGAAATCCCCGCGGTGGCTTCCGGACCCTGGAGCGCATTGCCGAGCGCGCGGGCCAGCGTTGTCTTGCCCGAGCCCGGGTAGTCCTCGAGCAACACGTGCCCATCGGCGAGGAGCGCGATGAGAACGAGCTCGACGACTTCGTCGCGGCCGCGTACCGCCGCCCGCAGCCTGGAGCCGAGGCGTTCGGCGACCTCGCGCGCCCCGGATAGGGAGTCGTCTAGGGCTGGTTGAATGGCTGGTTGCATGTCGGCTCCGGGCTCTCCAAAGGATGGCATCATTTTGCGCGTAACCAAGACCAAGGGGTGATGAGCCCCAAAAATCGCTTCCATGCCGGAAAACGCCGGCGAATCTCGCGTCGAACCGCCTGGGCGTCTCGGCGTAACGAGCTCGAATCCGGTTGATGGCGCCCGAAGGCCGAAGCGATGTGCACGCGGGTCAAGCGTTCGAATGACGGCAACTGATCGCAAATGCGCTTGGCAAACGATTCACGCGATTCTCCAGGCGCACGCAAGACTGAGACCTCCGCGATCCGGTCGAGCTCCGCCCGATATACGACCCGCGAAAGCGCCGCGGCGGAGCTCCACTGCGGGGCGAATCGGCGCCATCCTTTCACACCAAAGAGGAAGATGAGCACCGCTCCGAGCAAGATCACGGTCCACGTGCCAATGGTGATCGACATGCGACGCGCGAGCTCTTTTATTCTTGGGAGGTCGGTCGCGGACAAAGGAAGTGGAGAGGCGCCCCGCGCTAGCTCTCCGAGCAGCCTTTGAAGGTCGGCATCCATGGGCTGCTCGGGCGGGTCGAGCGCGCGCTCAGGATAGACATCGAGCACCACCCATCCAAATCCATCGAGATAGATCTCAGGCCAGGCATGGGATGCAGCGCCCGACAGGAGAAGGGACGACCCTCCTTGCCGCGCCGATTCGCTGACCGCGTAGCCTGTCGCCACACGCGACGGCACACCGAGGCTCCTCAAGAGGTATGTCGCGGCGTGCGCGAAGTGAACGCAATACCCCGTGAGGTCCCCGAACAGAAAACTGGCGGTCGGGTCTTCGGCGCCGCTGTGCTCGTTCTTGAGGCTGTAGATCCCCTCCCGGCCCAGCCACGCTGCCACCGAAAACGCCTTCGCAACGCGGCTATCAGACAAATCTTCGGGTACCTCGGAGACGATCTCGAGCGCCAGCTCTCCGTAGCGCGGATCGGGTGGGCCCCCGGTGTAGTGCGCCCATTGATCTTCCGACCACTTCGGAGAACCGAGGTCCGCATCGATCATCGCCGTATAGTCCGAGGTCAGAACGCCCGAGACGGCGCGGTAAACGCGCCGGAATCGATTGGGATAGGGGTTCTGCATCGGTTCGACCTCGACCGGTGCCTCGAGGGCAAATGGCTGGGTATGATCCGCCATTAGCGCGATCGTGGTTTCGAGTGGGCCTCGGTTTTCGTTGGTGGGGGGCGCATCGGTGATCTCGAGCGGCCGCGTCGGGAAGTTTGGGATCAAATCGCGATCGACATCACGCCGACCGGAAGTGACGAGCTTGCGCCCGTTGTACTGACTGAACGCGCCTTGGCGGAAGTAGTAGACGCCGCTCGGGGGCGAATAATCGTCGTGGAACAGGACCACGGCCACCGGCACGCGGGCGCCGCCCGCGTTGTACTTGTCGCGAAACTCGAGCTCGCTGTTCGAAGGGCCTCGTCGTTGGCCCTGCTGACCTTTGTCTTCCTTCTTTCCTTGTGCCTCATCGGGTCGAAGACCGAGCCCTCCACCTCCGGGAGGCGGCGGAGGCATCCCGACCATCGGGGTCGCAATGACGATTAGCGCCAACAAGAGCCCAACTACGCCGAGGTTCAACAATGCGCGGCCGAAGCGTTGCGCCTGCAACAAGAGCACCAAGCCAAGCACGGTGGCCGTGCCTCCCATGAACAGGAAGAGCCAGGTGGGATCCCATCCGAGGGCGATGATCCAATCCGCCAGGTAGAACGGTCGATTGATCGCGCCATGCCGATGCGGCATGAAAAGCTGCGTGAATGCGACGGCGACCAGTAACAGCTCGAGCACGGCGAAAATGGCCCGTCGCGAAGACGAGGTTCGCAAGGCCGCACTCACGATGGCCGGGCACAGGAGCGCCGTGAGGATTGCGGCGGCTCGCATCGCGCCAACCGGGCCAATCACGGCCGCCAGGGTCGAGCCGCCCGTGAGCGCCCAACGCAACCCCACGACCACTGCGATCGCCACCACGGCTCCGAGCGCGACCACCGAAGTACGAAGGCGGGTTCGGGCGATCGAAGCCCCCAGCAGACTTCCGATGAAGCCGCCAGCAAATGCAGCCGACGCGGCACCCGGCGGCGCCATCGCGGCGACGAGGACCGCCCAAGCCAGACCATGAATCGCGGCGCGCCCCCCTTCCGTGAGAGCGCCGACCACGAATGACACCGGCGTTGCTGGAGTCGTCATGCCGCCCTCCGCGTCCACGTCGTGACACGAACCGCGTCGCCGAGAATCCTTCCTGTGACCCGGTCGATAACCACCACCTCGCACTGCAATTGACCGAGCGCTCGGCCGAGCTGTTCGAGCTCCGCTCGCGTCACGCCGGGCTCGCCAGTCGGAGTGAGAAGCCAGCGCTGCCACCGCGGTCGCGATCTCCCCTCGTTGACCGCATCGATTGCAATCACTACGCGCAGACGCCCGACCCGACGTCGAGAAAGCGCAGCGATCTGGCTGACCCAGGTTCCTGGGGTGGGTGGCGCGAAGACCACGAGCGCGGCCGGGCCTTGTCGATCGACCTCGGCGAGGAACGGGCGCATCCCGCTTCCGCTATCACCCTCGAATTGACCGGATTTCATCACCTTGTGCAGTGCCTCGGCTCGATCCGAAGTCGGCTCCGGTGCGCCATCCGCGGCGAACTGCCACTCGCTTCCGAGTGCTTCTTCCTCGATAGCCGCACGCGCCGCGGCTGCTGCTGCCTCGTCGTGCTTGCCGGCGACTAGGTACGCCACAGTCCTTCGCGCCCGGCTCAAAGAGCGTTCGGGCATCCGCACCATGAGCTTGCGAGTTCGACTGAACGCCTTCCAATGGATGAATCGGGCCGGATCGCCCGTGACGTAACGGCGTAGCTCGACGCGATCTCCGTCTTCGAGCCCCATGGGATGAGGATAGTCCTCGCCCCCGGTCAGCGACGCGAGCACGGGCAAGCGCCGAATGCCTCCGAAATGTGGCAGGACCTCGATCAGAGCCGCCTGCCGATCGCGAAAGGCAACCCGAGCCAACCCAAACGCATCTTCGACCACGATTCGACGAGTCACGACCTCGAAGATCCCCCTCTCGCTAAGGATGACTTGCTCACGGAGTCGGCCGCCGTCATGAAGCTGCTCCACCGCAGCCGCAGGAGGCGGCAGCCATTCCCAGCGCACACGCACCAATGGGAGCCACCGAAACGACGGCAGCGCGAAGCCCGTCGGCAAGAGGCGCTTCGTTTCGAAGACCGAAGCCGACCATGCCTGCGGCGCGCGGTGAAGGCGAAACTTGAGGACGATGGCCGTCACAGCCACGGCAACTGACGAGATCGCCAACAGACCAGCACCGCCGTAGCCGAGGACCAGCAGGACCAGATCGAGTTTCCCATACCCAAAGCTGAACAAGGCGACGAAAGCCACCACGGCCAACGCCATCCCGAGCGCCGTCAACGGCCAAAAGTCCGCTGCCCGACGCAAGACGGGACGCGCGCGCGCCAAGACCGGCGCAATGGCGCCCCGAAGCTCGAGATCGGGTCTCATACCAGGAATCGTGCCATGTGTGTCTGCATGCTCAAACACGTGGGAGAAACGCGTCATTCCGATACCCCGGAATTACCCCTGTTGGGGTCCCGGAGCTGTCTTGACATGCCTAAAGCCGGGGCTACCATCGGCCAGCCCGAGGCAAGATCCCAAGATCACACGCGAGGGAGACTATGAGCGATGTGATGATTGAGGCGCAGGGACTGACCAAGCGTTACGGTTCGGTCGTCGCAGTCGAAGACGCAACATTTGAAGTCAAACGCGGAGAAGTCGTCGGCTTTCTGGGCCCCAACGGCGCGGGGAAAACGACGACCATGAAGATCTTGACCTGTTTCATCGCGCCGTCGGACGGGTCGGCACGGGTGAGCGGGGCGGACATTTTCGAGGACCCGATCGCGGTTCGACAAGCCATCGGCTACCTACCGGAAAACACTCCCCTCTACACCGAGATGCTCGTCCTCGAATATCTCGAGTACATCGCGCGGATGCGTGGGCTCCGCGGCGCGCAGTCGGACTCACGCATTCGTGCGGTGGTCGAGGAAACCGCGCTCGGCGACGTCATAGGAAAGAGCATCGGCGAGCTTTCGAAGGGGTTTCGTCAACGCGTTGGTTTGGCCCAGGCGCTCGTTCACGAGCCACCTGTTCTCATCCTCGACGAGCCGATGAGCGGCCTAGACCCGAACCAAGCCGTCGAAATCCGCGAGCTCATCCGCGAGATCGGCCGTGAGAGAACCGTCATCCTGTCGACGCACAACCTTGCGGAGGTGCAAGTGACCTGCGGCCGCGTGTTGATCATTTCCCAAGGCCGCCTCGTCGCTGACGACACTCCCGACGAGTTGGCCGCGCGCGGTGGCAAACCACGCTTCATCGCCACGGTTCAAAAGAACGACCACAGCGCTTCACAACTGACCGATGTTTTCTCGTCCATCGAGAGCGTCCAAACCGTCGATGGACGCCCTGGGGCGGCAGCGAATGAGTTGGTCGTCGAGATCGTTCCCAAGGCCGACCAAGACCTGCGTGCTGACATCTTTCGGGCGGCGGTTGCGGCTAACCTGGTCTTGCTGGGGCTCGAGCAACGCGGAGAAAACCTCGAAGACGTTTTTCGGCAACTCACCACCGGCAACCGAGAGGCCTCGTCGTGAAACACACTTTGACCATCGGCGCGCGCCAGTTTCGTAGCTACTTCAACGGCCCAGTCGCCTACATCGTCATCTGCATCGTCATGCTGACGTTGGGTTTTTTCTTCTGGAAGACCTTCTTTCTCTTCGGTCGCGCAAGCGCTCGCGAGATGTTTCGTTGGCTCGGGTTGATTCTAGTGTTTGCGTTGCCGGCCCTCACGATGGGGCTTTTGGCGGAAGAAAAACGCACTGGCACGATCGAGCTCCTGATCACCATGCCGGTAACCGAGGCACAGGTGATCGTGGGCAAGTTCCTGGGCGTGTTGGGGTTGTACGTCGTGCTGCTCGCCTTGACGATCTTCTATCCCATTAGCGTTTCGACGCTTGGAAATCTCGATTGGGGTCCCGTTCTGAGCGGGTACGTCGGGTTGCTGCTGCAAGGCTCGGCGATCCTCGCAATCGGTTTGATGGCATCGAGTTGGACGGACAATCAGTTGATTGCGCTGTTCGTCGCGCTCACCTTGAGTGTGTTCTTCTGGGTGTTGGACAAGTTCCTGCCGCTACTCCCGACGAACGCTGCATCGGTGCTCGAATGGCTCTCGTTCGACTCCCACTTTCAGAGCATGGCGCGCGGAGTAATCGATCTGCGAGACGTTCTTTTCTTCGTCTCGGTCACCGTCTTCGCCTTGGCGTTGGCCTTTCGCGCTCTCGAATCCCGTCGCTGGAGTTGATCGATGTCGTCAAAGGTACAACAACGTGCTGCCAGCGAATCGCTCGTTTTCCTTTTGATCGTGGGTGGCATTCTGATTTTGCTGAATGTGCTCGCGGCCTTTTTCCCTTCGCCACGCATCGACCTCACCGGAAACCGTTTGTTTTCGCTGGCCGAGGGTTCGAAGCGGCTTGCGTCGAGTCTGGACGACCGTCTCGAGATCACGGCTTACTTCACCGAAAACCTACCCCCGCCCTTCAACGCGACGGAGCGTCACGTTCGCGATCTGCTGGCAGAATACGCGGCGGCTTCGAACGGCGACATCGTCGTCAATTTCGTGAATCCCGACAGTGACGAAAAGCAGCAAGGTGCACGTTCAGACGGGATCCAGCCGGTCGCACACCAAAAAATCGAAGAGGACCAGGTTGCGGTCGTCGAGGGATACCGCGGTATCGTGCTCAAGTACCTCGACCGCAAAAGGACCGTCCCGGTCGTGCAAGATACAACCGGGCTCGAGTACATCCTCACTTCCGCGATAAAGGAGTTGGTCGGGGAGCGAAAACCCGTCGGCGTCGTATCGGGACACGGAAGTCCCTCGCTCGAGCAGGGCCTCTCGAGCTTGGTTTCGGTGCTTCGGCTCTACGACCTCCAAGCAGTCGACACGTCTCAAGAAATCGATTCGGGCCTCGCCGCATTGCTCATCATCGGCCCCAAAGAGTCATTCACCACGGACGAGCTGCGACGCATCGATCAATACGTCATGCGAGGCGGCTCGCTCGGTATCTTTGGTGGATCGCTTTCGGTCGACCTCGCCGGCTCCGCCCCAACCGCTCAACCGGTCACTTCGGAGGTCGGGCGACTCGTCACGGCATGGGGCGTGGAGTTGCAATCGCAGATCGTGCTTGACGCTCGATGCAGTCGCGCTCCGATGCGAGGGCCCCTCGGGCTGCAGGTGCTCGTACCCTACCCGCCCATTCCGGTGCTTCAACTGACCGACGAACAACGCGAGCACCCCGTGATGTTTCGTCTCGCTGCCCCAATGCTCCCGTTTGTGGCGCCTCTCGAGATCGGGGAAGCCCCCGAGGGCGCAACGCTCACCGTCCTGGCGAGCTCCTCGGACGACTCTTGGACTATGGAAGGGCCATCGATCGCGCTCGAGCCGCGAGATCCGCGGGACTGGCAGATGACTACGAACTTGGGTCCGTTTGCGTTGATGGCTGCAATCGAGGGGAAGCTGCCCTCCGCGTACACGACGCCAGAAGAAGGCGCAGCGCAGATTCAAGCGCCACCCCTCTCAGAAACGGACGTGCGGGTTTTGGTCACCGGCACAAGCACGTTCCTCGAAGACACCTTCATGCCACCACCTCAGGGTGGCGAGGTGCAGATGAACGCGGCTCTCGCGTTGGCGCTCAATGCAATCGACTGGTTGGCGGCCGACTCCGACCTGATCGCGATTCGAGCGAAGACCGTAGAAGAACCCGCCCTCGACATCCCAGATTCGGTGCTAGCGGCAGAAGATACCGTTCTGGCAGCTGCCGAAGAGGGTGACAAAGCCAGGGTCGAGGACGCTCTCGAAGAACGAAAAGCGGCCATCGAGTCGTGGGAGGGCAAGAAGCTCGCCTACCGGTGGCTCAACACCCTCGGGATTCCGTTTCTCGTAGCGCTGTTTGGTTTGCTCCGCTGGCGTCAGCGCACAAACAAGAAGAAGACCCTGAAACTCTAACCAAGAGACGAGCTCGAGATGCAAGTGCGAAAGAACCGTGTGGCGATCGGAGCTGTGGTCTTCGTGGCGCTGCTCGGCGTGACGATCTGGGCGGCGCGTACGAGGGATGAGCCGCGGACGGATACGACGGGTGAGTTGCCATCGCTCGAGATCGACCAAGACGCCGTCACCTCACTCGAGATTACGCGTCCCAAGGGAGACGGAACCGAGGTGGTGGTTCTTTCGAAAATGGATGGTGCATGGCGCGTGACGGTGCCTCTCGAGGCAGAGGCAGATCTAAACAACGTTCGTTCCGCTCTCAATCGATTGGTGGAAATGAAACCGAAAGGCGTGGTGGCCACCCGTCCGGAGAACTACGCACGCCTCGAGGTCGACGATGCTCAGGCGGTCAAAGTGGTGGTGCGCTCGGGTGAAGCGGCACCCATCCAACTTCGGCTAGGCAAGTACAGCAACGGCGTCACGATGGTCCGAATTGGCGACCGGACGGAAGTGTTCTCGGTGAAGGGGTCGGTCCGATTCCCTTTCGACCGAGACCTCAAGACCTGGCGCAATCGCCGGGTCACGGATGTTCAGGCCCAAACGGTGCAGGAGATCGCGTTCGAAAGCGACAACGGCTCGTTTCGATTCAGCCGTCAGGAGGGCTCCTGGATTCCTGCTGAGAAGCAGAAGCCAATCAAGGACTTCGACCCCAGGAAAGTCGAAGGTCTCGTTTCGACCGCGGCGCGTCTCACCGCCTCGGGTTTTGCATCGAGCGAGGTGTCGTCCGCGCGTGCCGGCCTAAACGAACCCGAAGCGACCATTACTCTCTACGTCGAACCACGCGACGAAGAGACGGCCGGCGACGCAGGGACCGAACCTGCTCCGTCCGAGCGTCAGGTCATCGTGCTCGAGATCGGCGATCAGACCGACAAAGACACCGAGCTATACCTGCGCCGCAAGGACAACCCAACGATCTACGTGGTATCTAAGTATCTCGCGGACCGGCTCCGACCGGATGCGAAGGCGTTCGCAACGTCCGAAGAGACGCCGCCGACGACGCCTCCGACTCCTTCGGCACAAGGGCAGAGCCAAGGGCAGCAGCCGCAACTTCCGCCGGAGGTGATGAAGCAGCTGCAGGAGCAGCTCGAGAAGCAGCAGCGAGAACAAAGGGGGCAGGCCCGTTGACCTCAGCCGTCGCTCAGCCCGAGGCGAAGCCCCGCCACGAGAACGGCAGCCCACCCCACGAGCAGCAAACCCCCCCCAAACGGTGTGATGGCGCCGAGCTTGGTCTGCCCGGTGAGCGTCATCGCGTAGAGGCTCCCACTAAAGAGCGCGATACCGGCGGTGAACGACCAGCCGGCGATCGTTCCTGGAAGGCCTCCGCCCCGGTGAACGAGCCAGGCTGCAAGGCCGATCGCGAGTGCGTGGGTCAGATTGTAGTGAGCCGCGGTATTCCACCATTCAAGCCGCTTCGCGCCGTCTGGAAGCGAGTCGAGATGAGACCGGAGCCCATGGGCCCCGAACGCCCCCAAGCCCACGGCCACAAACCCGAGCAAACCCGAGAGAACGATGAAGATCCGCGTCATCACCCTCGATGATGCGCCAACTCGCCCGGAGCGACCAGCCCCGTTGCTAGCACCACGCAAACGAACCGGCTACGATGAATGTTCGACCAGGGTGATTGAGGCGACGGCTCGGAGATGACCGCAGATTTCGGCGTAAACCAAGGACTGGTCGAAGAGCAGTTTCTCAAGTGGGTGGACAATCCCCTTGCGGTAGACGAGGCATGGCGCCGCTACTTCGAAGGCTTGTCTCCCGCAGATTGGCCGCAAATCTCGAGTGCAGGAACCATCATTGCGCCGATCACGGCTTCAGGCGCGTTGACGCCCGCCGCGCTGCCCACCGACGGAAATGGAGCGCCCTTGCGCCCCCACGAGCCGCAACCACCCGCAGTTCGGAACTCCTTGTTTCTTCCCGAAACAGCCGAAGCGTCGTTCGCGCCGCACATTCCAGAAGAACCCAAGAGCGAGAGCCGAGCATCTTTTCCGCCCTCCTCCGAGGTGCTAGCCGCCACAGAGCTCCAGGCCCGATTGTCCGCGCTCATCAATGCATTTCGTGTGCGGGGTCATCTCTTTGCGCAACTCGATCCGCTTGGGCTGTCGAAGGCACCTAGCGACGAGTTTGTCCTCGAACGCTATGGGTTGGCGCACGTCGACCCCGGCACGATCTTCTCGACGGGCGACCTCGCTGGACCGGCGACCGAAACGCTCGAGTCGATCGTATCGCGGCTCAAGGACACGTACTCCCGCACAATTGGAGTCGAGCATACGTTCCTCGAGAATCGCGAAGCCCGGGATTGGTTGCAGGAGCGCATGGAGAGCACCGGCAACCACATCGACCTCAGCCGCGAGCAGCAGATCCGAATCCTCACCAAGCTCACCGACGCCGAGATTTTCGAGCAGTTCCTGCACACCAAGTACACCGGCGCAAAGCGTTTCTCGCTGGAGGGCGGGGAAAGCGTAGTCCCAATGCTCGATATCCTCACCGAACGCGCCGCTGAGCTGGGGGTGGAGGAGATCGTCATCGGGATGGCCCACCGAGGCCGGCTCAACGTGATGGTGAACATCATGGAGATGAACGTCCGGCAGATATTCGCGGGCTTCGAGGATGATGACCCCGAAGCCTACGTCGGCCGAGGCGACGTGAAATACCACCTCGGCTACTCGCTAGATCGGAAGACCGTCAGTGGCAAGAAGGTCCACATGACTTTGGCCTTCAACCCGAGCCACCTCGAGTTCGTGAATCCGGTGGTGGAAGGCCGCGTGCGTGCCAAGCAAGACCGCAAAGGAGACCACGATCGAATTACTGTCCTGCCGCTCTTGATCCACGGCGATGCGGCGTTCGTGGGCCAGGGGGTCGTTGCAGAGACACTGAATCTGAGCCGACTCAAGGCGTACGAGACTGGCGGAACGATCCATGTCGTGATCAACAACCAGATCGGTTTTACCACAATCCCGGAAGACGCACGCTCGACCTCGTACTGCACTGACATCACGCGGATGTTGCGTTGTCCGGTGTTCCATGTGAACGGCGAGGACCCAGAGGCCGTCGCACAAGCGGTTACGCTCGCAACCGAATACCGACAACGGTTCCACGGAGACGTCGTTCTCGACCTTTTTTGTTACCGCAAGTACGGCCACAACGAGGGAGACGAGCCCCGTTTTACACAACCCTTGATGTACTCAGCCATCGACCAGAAGCGCACGGTGCGGGAGGTCTACGTCGAGCATCTGAAAAAGACCGGCAAGATCACGGACCAACAAGCCGAGGAAATTAAGAAGCGTCGTCAACAAGACCTCGAGAATGCCCTCGAGGACACGAGAAGCAACGGAAACTACAACTTGATTCCGGCATCGATGCTCGGTCACTGGGCCGACTACAAGGGTGGCGCCGACGCCAGCGTACCCGACGCCGACACCCGGTTTGCAAGGGACGGATTGGTGGAGCTTCTCGATCGGCTCACCAGTTATCCGGATTGGTTCACACCTCATCCACGCATCAAACGGTTCGTCCTCGACAAGCAACGACAAGTCCTGCAGACCGGCGAGGGAGTCGACTGGGGCACCGGAGAGAATCTCGCGTTAGCGAGCCTCCTCGTGGAAGGGCATCGATGTCGCCTCACTGGCCAGGACGTGCGCCGAGGCACCTTCAGCCATCGGCATGCGGTGATCTACGATGCCAAGACGGGACGCCGATACACGCGCCTGGGGCATTTGAGCCCAGAGCAAGCCCACTTGGAAGTCTACGATAGCCCGCTGTCGGAGGTTGGTGTGCTCGGTTTCGAGTGGGGCTATTCCCTCGATTCCCCGGATGCGCTCGTTGCTTGGGAAGCCCAGTTCGGCGATTTCGTCAATGTCGCTCAGGTGATTGTCGACCAGTTCATCTCGTCATCCGAAGACAAGTGGCACCGACTGAGCGGACTCGTGATGCTCCTTCCGCACGGCTTCGAAGGGCAAGGCCCAGAGCATTCGAGCGCCCGGCTCGAGCGCTTCTTGCTGCTGTGCGCCGAAGACAACATGCAGGTCGTCAACATGACGACTCCGGCACAGCTCTTTCATTGTCTGCGTCGTCAAGTGCTTCGACCGTGGCGAAAGCCGCTCATCGTCATGAGTCCGAAGAGCCTGCTCCGCAATCGCCGCGCGGTGAGCACTCTCGATGAGCTCGCAAACGGGGAGTTTCAACGCATCATTCCGGACGACCCAGCGATCGACCCTTCCAGAGTCCGGCGCTTGCTCCTCTGCACGGGCAAGATCTACTACGATCTCCTCGAGCGTCGTGAGCGCGACGAAGCAACCGACATCGGCATCATGCGAATGGAGCAGCTCTACCCACTTCGCGCTGCAGAGCTTCAAGAACGTCTCGCCCCCTATCCTGACAAGGTCGACTTGGTCTGGGTTCAAGAAGAGCCTTGGAACATGGGCGCGTGGTATTTCATGCGTGCGCGGCTACCGGAAATCCTGGGCGCGGACGTGCGATTGCGATGCGTTGCGCGTCCCGAGAGCGCCAGCCCGGCGACGGGCTCCGGTGCATCCCACAAGCTCGAGCAACAGCTGCTGCTCGACGAAGTCTTCAGCCAGATATAGCGACGAGATGACTTCGCCGAGCGGGGCCGTGAACCGTTACGACTTAACCTTGATTGTCCGCGGGCTCGGTGCCTCTTTTTTGGGCAGCCTCAGGGCGAGCACGCCGTTTCTCAAATCGGCGCTGATTTTCTCTGCGTCAACCGTTTCGGGAAGGCTGAACGACCGTGAAAAACTCCCGTACCGGCGCTCCACACGCCTGTAGCGACCTTCACCCTCTTCCCTCTCGACCTTCCGTTCGCCGCGGATCGTCAGAACGTTCTTTTCAATATCGACATTGACGTCCTCTCCCGAAAGCCCTGGCACCTCCGCTTCGACGAAAAACGCGTCATCTTCTTCGCGGATGTCGACCGCGATCTGGAACGGCTGCGTGTTGAGCCCCCTGCCACCAAAGAAGTGGTCATGGAGGCGATTCATCTCTTCGAATGGATCCCATCGAACTAGCATGATGCACTCCTCCGTGAACCTGCACACGCAGGCCCAACAAACGTCGAAGCTAGGCCGGCGCCACCGTTGGGCCAGGGCCGCCCTCCGACGTTTTGCCAAGCTAAGCACGGAAACGAGGGTGTCAACTTCCGAATTGACTGCTTTTTGTGCCGCGTTAGGCTGCCTGCAATGAGGGTTTCGAGGCTCGTGCTCGTGATGGCGCTGGCGGGGAGCGCGCTCGAGGCAGCCTGCGTCGCAGATGAGCGGTTCAACCCGTCGGGCTGCGATGTGCAGGTGCGGGGCCAGTGGTTCGTTGACGGTCAGAACCCCAACATGACGACTTGCGAGAACATCGCCCTGGTCGAGCTCGCGATCATCAATGACCCGGAGACCGAGTTCTGGTCTGCGCCGGAGTTCACCCTCAAATGTGACGCAGCGACGGATTCCAACGCTACGGTGATCGACGGGGGGGCTTTTCTCGACACCCTGAGCGTCACCCGCGGCCGGTGCAATAGGACCGGCGCGATTCTCGAAAACCGGGTGGGCCCCTACAAGTACCGCTGGCGTGCCACCACGAGTCAGAACTTCGTCGTCGACTGCACTCCGATCCTCTCTCGAGACATCACACCAATCGATGGTGGAACTCAGCTCTTGCTCGATCTTCCGCCAGTCGATTTTGAAACCATGGATGGCGGCCTCGAGTGTCCGCTTCCTACCATACCGTAGTCAGCTGGAGCCACAGGTGTTTCGTTTTCCGCCACTCACCCCTTTCGTCAAGAAGCTGTTGATCGCTCTGTTCGGCACGTGGATCGCGCAGATCCTTTTGCAGAACTGGTTGGGCATTCCGGTTCTCGAAGTCCTCGCTCTCAATACTGCCGCACTCGGGCTGCACACGCTCTGGCAGCTCGCCACGCACGTCTTCGCAGCACCGACTGGGCCACAGTACGTGTTGTCGATGCTGATCACACTGCTCTTCTTGTGGTGGATGCTCGCGCCTTTCGAGCAGCGCTTCGGCCAAAAGCGCACCATTCAATTGTGCATCGTTGCAACCCTGGCGTCGGCCATCCTAGGGATCGGTGTCGGCCTGTTCCTGCCGACCTCGCACCCCTTGTTCGGCGCCCAAGCGCTTCTGCTTGCTTCCATTGCTGCATTTGCATGGTCCTACCGCGGCCAAGGGCGGATGAGCCTCTTTGGCATCGTCGACATGAAACCCATCCACATCATTTACCTGGTGTTGGCATATAGTCTGCTGATGTTCATCACCTCGGGCGATGCGGTCTCCTTCGCAGCCGATCTCGGTGCGGTCGGGGGTGGGATGGGGTTTATCGAATGGCTACGAAGGCCGCCTTCGAGGCGCCGGCGCCGCAAGCCCAAGAAGAAGAAGGGCTCGTTCGACGTGATTGCAGGGGGTCGCACCGACGAGCCGCGTTGGCTAAACTAGGCCATGTTTGTTCGGTTGCTTTTGCTGACTGTTGCGTCCCTCGGGCTTTGCCTCGTGCATGGTTGCTCGAGCCGCGATGTCTTCTCGCCGATCTACGACACCTGCTTCGACGTCGAGAACTGCGTCCCGACCGCCGACCTCTGCGAGGAGCTCACCGTCGACTTTGCGGGCATTTCATACACAAACGGGATTTGCACCGTGGCCTGTGCCCTCGAAGGCCCCACGGCCCCGGGTTGCCCGAGGGCCATCATCGGTCGGAACGGTAGTTGCTATCCGTCCAGCATTGGGGGAGGTGTCGACGACACCCTGATCTGTTTCGAACCGTGCGACGTCGACGGGGATTGTTTGTGCGGTTTCCGGTGCCTCGGCGCGGGTGACTTGTGTCCGGGCCCCAGCTTTCCGTGCCCGATCGCGGACGGCGATGCGATATGTGTCCCGGGACCGAACGGCTGCTTCTTTTGAGGCTCTTCGCACAGCCGCATGCTAACCCTCGGTCATGAACGTGCGTCGAACGACGCGGGTTTTCACCGCATTGCTCGTGTCCCTGCTGCTGAGTTGCACCGGCCGCAAACAGGTGCCGTTCGGCTTGGAAGACGCGAGCACGAGCCCCACCGAAACGACAGAGGAAATCGAGGAGGGGGCTCCAGAGTGGCCGGTCGGAGAGGTATTCGCGGCAGACCAGGTTGAGGTCCCGATCAACGAGTCAACCATGGTTCTCGATTCGGGTTACGCGCTGGCCGCGCTCCGCTTGGATTTGGATGACGACGAAGTCAGCGATGCCTTGGTCGTGTCGGCAGATCCGGAAGAAACCAGGCTGCAGGCTGGTTATCCACGCGGAATGACCGTGAGCTCTCGCACGATCGACTCCTTCATGGTGCCCGGGCATTGCTCGGAACCGACCGCGGAGATACGTCAGCTCTCGGAGTCGCTCGTTGGCGTGAAAGTCGAGCATCGGTGCGAAGCAGGACCACGCCAAAATTTCTGGATTCTCTCGGTAGAAGCCCAACCCCGGGTGCGTGAGCGGATCACGGTATTGCCACCCAACAGGGATTCCACCGCTCCAATCGATTTGTCGCTACGCATCCAGGATTACGATGCCGACGGATACGAAGATGTGACCGCAGACATCCGGATCGGCAAGATGGAAGTGCCGCTGACCTGGCTGAACAGGCCCGGTGGATTCGCCAGAGACCCTTCACAACCCGAAGCCACGTTTCAACAGCTCGCGGATCAAGCGGCAGCCATCCTCGGCTCTGATCCGTCGGCGGCAGAGGATCTCGCGATGCGGGTCCTCGATTCGTTTCGCGCGTTTTGTCGCGAAAGCGGGGCAGCTCGAATTGGTCTCTCGGGTGCGCAGGGCCTTCAGTGTCAAACATCACCAGGCGCTGCGCGTGCGTCGACGGTCGCTGCGGCCGCCGCCATCAAGAAAGGCGATTTCGTGCGCGCACTCGAGCTCCAGCGGTTGTGGGACCAGGCGGCGGCGAAGCCGACCGCCGAAGACCGAAGGCGGGTTGATGCAGCCTGGCAACGCACTACGGCGAGGAGTAGCGCTACCTGGCAGCGACTCGATAACGAAGCGAGCTCCGTGCGGCTTCACTTCTTAGATGCGGACACCCTAGTCATCGGAGGGCGCCAACCACGCAAGATCCAGATCAGCACCGGAACGCGATCGAGCCTTTCTGAGTCGGAGCTCCCTCCCGCAATACGCGATCCAGAAGATCGCTTCCGCGTACATGAGGTGCGCGTAACCTGTGCAGGCTTCGAAGCAAAAGTGGGGCCGATTCGTGGAAAACGGACCCACCGCGTTCCAATCGACAGGGCTTCCGTGGGCACGCCTTGCAGGACGCCCATCGATCGACCGGCATCCGCCCTCGATTGGGCTGTGCTTGGGTGGGCGCCCCAAGGTCTTCTGGCGGCAACGGGCGATCGACTACGGATCGTCCCGCTCGATGCGTTCGCCAAGCCCGCCGGCCGTCCGATCGACCTGGCCGCCGGGAGCCCACTGCCCGCGCCGATTCGAGGCGCGCGGATCACACCTGACGGCTCACGCTACGTAATTCCCCATTCCCAGGGTGTCGTCGTCCGAGACTGGAAAACCGGGGCCACTGGGCTATGGCTGAGGCCGTCGGATTGGGACACCGTTCCCGGCGAGGTCCGCAGCATCGCGATAAGCCCCGATGGTCGGCGCGTAGCGCTGCAGAAAGGCACGGAGATTCGGCTCATCACCTGGTAGGCCGGGCAAAGCTTCAGCATGGATTGGCGATGGAACAACTCGGGGCCTCTGGGCCCTCGCTCCCGTTTTCTTACGGCTCTGTTCCTGCTTCTGCTGGGCGGCGGCTGTAGCGGCGTGCGCTCGCGCCCTTCGACTCCCTGTATGTCGGACGCGGAGTGCCGCGCAGATCGAATTTGTCACGAAGGCCGCTGTCGCTTCGTCGGGGAAGTGCTGACCGAGTTGGCAATACCGCCCGACGAAGCGGCAGGCGCGGTTGTGGACAGCGGAGCTTTGCCGAGAAGTGCCAACGGATTCATGGGAGATGCGGCCCATACCGGCCGAAGCGAGAATCGCGGCCCGGCCGTGTCGCCGTCCCCGATGTGGACCTACAAGACCGGCGCAAGGGTATTCGCCTCACCGATCACGGGACACGACGGAACGATCTATGTAGGTTCGCTAGATGGACAATTCGTGGCGCTCAATCCGGACGGAACGCTTAAGTGGCGGTATGCGGCGGGCCACAAGATCTATTCGACCGCACTCGTGGTCGGGAGCTCGGTGATCTTCGGAACGCACCAACGCGAGCTGGTTTCGCTCTCGCTGCAAGGACGGCCGAGGTGGAAGCTTCCGTTGCAAGACGTGGTCGATGCGTCTGCAACGCTCGGCCCCGACGGACGGATCTACGTGGTTGCTAATGGGGCACTTGCCGTAGACCTGTTGGGCCGGCTTTACTGGCACAAGCCGACGGCCAACCACGTCCGAAGCGACCCTGCTATCCACCCGGCCCAATTGATCGTGATCGGGACTAGCGAAGGCACGCTGATCGGCATTCGACCCGACGGATCTGTAGCTTGGGAGACCCAGCTCGGCGGAGCGATCGAGGGGGCGGCATCTGTCGACGATGAGGGCAGAATTTACGTCGGGACGGGACGCGGCGAGGTCGTGCAAGTCGATGAGTCCGGAAATGTTCTCTGGCGATTCAACACAGGCGGTGAAGTGCGCGCCACGCCTGCAATCGCACGGGATGGCACTATCGTGGCAGGGTCTTATGATGGCAACGTCTACGCGATCGCGCCCACGGGCGCGCTTCGTTGGAGGGTAGCCACTGGCGGTAGAGTGCGGGCATCGGCCCGAATCGACGCCGACGGCCGCATCTACGTAGGCTCACAAGACAACTTGCTCTATTGCATCGATCCGAACGGATCGGTTCTTTGGCGCTACAACATCGGCCAAGACGTCGACTCGTCTGTGGAAATTGCACGGGACGGAACACTCTACGTTGGATCGGATGATGGAGGGGTTCACGCCCTGCGGTAAAATGAAAGAACAAATTCCTGAGAAAGAAGAAATCCTGGAAGTCCTCCAGGCACATGCCCCGCGCGCGATGCACGTCGGAGAGCTCTGTGGGCGACTTGATGTCTCCCGGGCGGCAAAGGACGAAGTCGTTCGTCAGCTATTGCTGCTTGCGGACGACAATGTCGTCGGTGAGATGCCGGGCTTGCGATTTCGAGCCCTCAAAGGTGCCAAGAACAAGAAACGCGGGCGCCAAAAACAAAAAACAACGCGCGGACGCGGTCGACGTGCGCAAGAACGGCTAGTCGAAGCTGTTGCGATGACACCCTTGCTGGAAGGCCGGCTCACGATCACGCGGCAAGGCTACGGTTTCGTGAACGTGTACGACGGGAACCCCGATGTGTTCATACCTGCGAATGCGCTGGGCCCTGCACTTCACGGAGACCAAGTGCAATTGCGCACCAAGCCTTCTGCGAAGGGTCGTGAAGGGCACATCGTGGGAGTCGTCGAGCGGCGTCCGGCACGAGTGACTGGAACTCTTCATGCGCGCGGGCGTGGTGTCGTTTTCGAGCCGGACGACGAGCGCCTTCGCAGTCCGATGCGCGTGGTCGGAAGGGCACCGAAACGCGGCGCGAAGGGCAAGGTAGCATTGGCGGAGATCGTGCGGTTCCCTCAGAAGCGCGAAGACCGGCCCGAAGTTCGTATCGTCGAGATGCTGGGAGCCGAGGGCATCGCACGAATTGAGGTCGAGAAGATCAAAATCCGAGAAGGGATCCGAGAGGAATTCCCCGAAGACGTGCTGCTCGAAGCAGCCGCGCTTCCCGCGCGCGTCGAGAGGAGCGAATCGAAGCGTCGCACCGATCTTCGAGACATCGATTTGGTCACCATCGATCCGGAGACTGCGCGCGATCACGACGACGCGATCTGGGTCAAGCGCGAGCGCGATGGATTTCGACTGATCGTGGCGATCGCGGACGTGTCGCACTACGTGACCGAGGGAACCGCGATGGACCGCGAGGCCAGCGCCCGGTCTACCAGCATTTACCTGCCCGATCGCGCGATTCCGATGCTGCCGCCCAAGCTGTCTACCGACCTGGCCTCGCTTCTTCCCAACCGAGATCGCTTGTGCATGGCAGTGGAGATGCGGCTGGATTCCAAGGCACATGTAACCTCACACCGAATTTTCGAAGGCGTGATGCGGTCGCACGGCAAGCTGACCTACGAAGGGGTCGCGCGCGCCCTCGAGCTGACGAGGCAAGGCCCTCGCGAGCCGGCTGCGCAAAGGCGGGTTGACACACTCAAAGTTCTTCTCGACCTTTCGCAACGCCTTCGCCAACATCGGCGGAAGCGCGGCGCCCTCGATTTCGACTTACCGGAAGCCAAAGTCGTGCTCGATGACCATGGCGAGCCTCAGGCGATCTCCCAATCGCGCAGGGACCCCGGTATTCGCCAAGCTTATCGGATCGTGGAAGACATGATGTTGATTACGAATGAGGTCGTGGCGGCACATTTGAAGCGTCACGCAGCCCCCGGGGTGTTCCGAGTTCACGGCAAGCCGGATCCCGAGCGTATTTCCACATTCTGTCAGGTGGCGAAGTCGTTCGGTTACGAGCTCGACGAAGAGGCCGCCGCGACACCAAAACAGCTCGGTAAATTCTTGCGTCGGATCGAGGGAGCGAGTGAGGCACCATTGCTGCGTTACCTCTTGCTGAGGGCGATGCAGCAAGCAATGTACGATACAGACCCGACTGCTGGGCACTTTGCGTTGGCCGCGAAGGACTACCTGCATTTCACTTCGCCGATTCGTCGATATCCGGATCTGCTGGTGCACAGAATTGTGCGGGACATGATTCGGGACCGAAGCCTTGATGGCGCCTCGCTTCGACCGCGCTTGCAGCGATTCGCCGCGAAAGCAAGCGAGCTCGAGCGCAGAGCGATAACTGTCGAACGAGACGTCGTAGACGTGTACCGCGCGATCTACATGCAAGAACACGTGGGTGACACTTTCGAAGGACGCATCGGGGGCTTTTCACCCAATGGGATTTACGTCCAAATCGAAGAGCCTTTTGCGAGCGTCTTGCTTCCTTTCGAACAGCTCGACGACAGTTTCGAGCCTGACGATCTGGGCATTCGGTTGATCGGCGCCCGAACATCGAAGGTCTTCACGATGAACGATCCTGTCACGGTGAAAATCGAAGAGGCGAACGTGCAGGGACGCGAAGTCATTGGCTCGCTCGTTCGACACGACGTCGCGGAGGCACCGAGTCAGGCGCGTAGGAAGCGGCGGCCTCGGACAAGCAAGAAGAAGGCGCGGCGACCTCGGCGCAAATCGTGATGCCCGCTCGAGGGACATCGTTATCGGTGCCGGAGCTCATCGTCCGAAAGCGAGATGGGGGCAATCTCGCCAAAGCGGAAATCGCAGCGCTGGTCTCCGGCTTCATGGACGGCTCGGTGACCGACTACCAAATGAGCGCGTTTGCCATGGCTGTCTACTTCGAGGGTATGAGCTTCGAAGAAACCGTCGCCCTCACGCTCGCCATGCGCGACAGCGGCAAAGTGCTCAATCTGGCCAGCATCACTGCTCCCAAGGTCGACAAGCACTCGACAGGAGGGGTTGGTGACAAGGTCAGCATCTGCCTAGCGCCCATCATGGCGGCGTGCGGCGTGGCGGTTCCGATGATGAGCGGACGGGGGCTCGGGCACACCGGCGGCACGCTCGACAAGCTCGAAGCGATTCCCGGCTTCCGCGTCGACCTGTCGGTTGAGGAGCTTCGAGCGCAAGTGCGTACGGTTGGTTGCGCCCTCATCGGGCAAACCGCCGACCTCGCTCCAGCGGATCGTCGTCTCTACGCCCTTCGCGACGTGACGGGTACCGTGGAGTCGATCCCACTGATCACGGCAAGCATCCTCTCGAAGAAACTGGCCGAGGGCATTGATGGGTTGGTGCTCGACGTCAAGGTAGGGCGGGGCGCGTTCATGAAGAGCCTGGCCTCGGCCAAGGAGCTCGCCCGTAGTTTGGTGCGCGTCGGTCGGCTGGCTGGCAAGCAGGTTTCCGCGTTGCTGACCGACATGAGCAGCCCGATCGGCTACACGATCGGCAACTCGGTGGAGACGATCGAAGCGCTCGAGGTCTTGCACGATCGCGGTCCCGAGGACCTGCGTGAGATCACATTCGCCCTCGGGGCAGAGATGCTTCGAATCGCTGGCTTCGCGAAGTCGAAAGCCGAGGCGTTGCGCCGTCAACAAGCGGTCGTGAGAGATGGTACGGCGCTTCGCAAGATGCAGGCGATTGTCGGAGCTCAGGGCGGGGATATCCGCGTTGTCGACGAGCCCGATCGCCTCCCCGTGGCGCGCCATCAGTCGACCGTGACTGCGCGGAAGGCCGGCTACATTCGAGAGATCGATGCACTCGAGCTCGGCTATTCATCGATGGGATTGGGCGCGGGCCGTAGCCGGGCCGAGGACCGGGTGGACCCCGGGGCTGGCGTTCGGCTTCACCTGCGTCGTGGCGACCGGGTCGAGGTTGGCCAAGTGGTTGCAACGCTTTATTCGTCCGACAGGTCGTGTCTCGATGACGGAACCATCCGCGTCGGGAACTGCTTCGAGATCGGCAAGAAGAAGCCGGAGCCACGCGACCGAATCATTGGAGCGATTCGACGCTGAGGACACATCGGCTCGGATCGGGCTCCATGATGTTCCTACGAATGGATCTGCTTGCTCGGTCGTCGAGAAGCTCCGTCGTGGGGAAGCGTGCACTCGATGCGTAGCGCGCGCCGAGCTCGACGAAGAAGTTCGAGCCACTCACCTCGTCGAGAACGGCGAGGACATCCTCGGCGTCGACGAGCGTCGGGAGACTGGACAATCGGGGTTGCGCGAGGTCGAGGGCGCGCAGAAGCGTCATCTGGCCAGCACTTTCGCGTCGGAGCCGAAGATCCGCTTCCAACGCGAAGGCTGTACCAGCCCAGTAGACTCGGTAGTACGCCCCGGTTCGGTGCATATCGCGGCTCTCACTGGTCAAAACTCGGCCCGTGCCCGACCGGCGACCGCGTTCGAGGCCCTTGCGAATGAGATCCCACGAGACCGCCGCGCTTTGAAGGCCGCATCGCGCGCGCAAGATCTCCTGGAGATATGTGGCGATGCCCTCCGTGAGCCACCGGTCCGTACGGCGAAGTCGTGGCAGCCAGAGATGAGAGAGCTCGTGAATTACGACCCAGTCGGCTTCGAGATCTCGAACCTGCGCGGCGCTCGAGGCGATCAGCAAAACCGATGGGCCCCCGGCGCGACGAACCATCCCGAACGCAACCGGTCGATTCATCCCATCCACGGGTACGACGACGAAGTGCAACCGTTCTACCGGAAAGCTGCTGCCAACCGACGCCACCGCACCGATGCCGCCGACCAGCCACTGGCGGGTGACTTCGCCCGCAGGCTTTGGGCCAAGACGTGCGACTGAAACAGGGATATCGGCGACTGAGAAACGCTCCTCGAAAAAAAAGCCGAAAACGTTGTAGCCATGTTGGTGAAATGCGTCCCTGTCGGGATAGTAGACGCTGCCTTGACGAGCCCAGGGAAGGGAAGCACGCGCGCCCGAGGGCAACGCGATCGAGACGGAAGCCTCGAGGTTCGATGGAAACGGCTCAGGGCGCCATAGCCATTCTGCTTGGGATACGACGACCGCGCGCGAATCGCGAGAGCGAAACACTTCGTCTACGAAACGGGTCTCATACCAAACGCAAGCCGCGCCCATCGCAGCGGACAACTCGATCCGGCTTGCAAGGGAGTCGAGCGCACCGTGCTCGGACCACACCCGACTCAAACCGCGAGCCGCCTCGGTGTCGATGGGAGAGAGATGGCTCGGCGCGAATCCTTCGAAGCACACGTGGACTCTCGCGCCGTCGAAGTTGTCAAAGATTGTAACAAAGTACCCGACGCGAGGAGCGCTCTCGAGGGCGGGAGAGACCGAAGCAGCATGGGCGCATCCGACCGCTGCGGCGAGCACCAGGAATTTCCAGAGCTTGGGCATGACGTAACTGTCTGGAATCTATGGGGTATTATTTGAGGATGGCCAGGGGTAATCGTGGGGCCCCGAAGGCAACCGTCGACTGAGACCACCGCACCCGTGAAGATCGTCAATCACGCTTTTGGTTTGCGACGCGCCGGTCGTTTGGCTAGCGTTGCGCTATTGAGAAGCGGGGGTGCGGGATTGGTCCCTATCGCCGCATTGCATCGCGGGCGACAGACAGTCCCGAGTGATGCGCTTTAGATGAAAGAGGGTAGAGAACTATGAATTCAGCACTCAAGCACACGATCATCGCAATGGCGACGGCGGCGCTGAGCATGACCGCAGCATGCAAGTCGGACGACGGTCCGGACGCAGCTGAGGCTACAGCCGGTGCCGAGGCGGCAGCGGCCGAGGCAGAGGGCGCTGCAGAAGGCGCTGAAGAAGCGGCGGGCGAAGCCGTAGAAGCGGCATCTGAGGCCTCGTGCGGCGAAGGCAGCTGCGGCGCCAAGTAACGAAAGCTCACGCCGCTCTTCGAGCGGCATAATATGGAAAGCCGCGGCGGCGATTGTCGTCGCGGCTTTGTTTTCGAAGTGACCGGAAAAGTACACGGAATCGGGCTCGGGCTTCGCTACGACTTGGCGACGGAGCTTCTCGACCGACGTCCCCAAAGCGTTTCGTGGGTCGAGGTTCATCCCGAAAATTACGTCAACCGGGGTGGACGCTACGGGGAAATTCTCGATGTCGCGAGAAGAGATTGGCCGGTGGTCACCCACGGCCTTAGCACCTGCCTTGGCGCCCTCGAGCCGGTGGACGAGGCTTACCTCGCCGACCTGCGCCTTTTCTTGAAGAACCTCGAGGTGCCGTGGCATAGCGAGCACCTCTGCATCGGGTCAGCGAACGCCCGCTTCTTTCACGATCTCTTGCCGCTGCCTTTCACCGATGAGGCCGTGGCTATGTCGGCGCAGCGCCTCTGCGAAATGCGAGACGCCCTCGATTTGCCGATCGCCCTCGAGAACGTCAGCTACTATGCACCCCAGGCTGACGATGGCTTGGATGAAGCCGACTTCGTGGTCGAGGTCCTCGAGCGAGCCGATGCGAAGCTCTTGCTGGACGTGAACAACATCTACGTGAATGCACGGAACTTCGGCTTCGATGCAGAGGCCTACATCGACCGAATGCCACGCGAGCGCGTGGTCCAGATCCACGTGGCTGGCCACTTGGTGAGGGACGATGGGCTTCGCATCGACACCCACGGCGAGGCGGTGCCAAACGATGTGTACCACTTGCTCGAGTACGCGCTACGAAAAGTAGGACCGGTGCCAGTGCTGCTCGAGCGCGACAACAACATCCCGGCTCTAGAGGAGCTCTTGGCTGAAATCGACGATCTTTGGGCGATCTACGAGCGCGCAACGGGTGAGCCGCGTGCTGGGTGATCGAGCCAGCGCCATGCAGCGTGTCTGCTTCGACCTCGAGCCAAGTGAAGCCGATCTAGTTGCCTTGGGTTCGAGGGAACGCTGGCTTGTCTACAGAGATCTCGTGCGCAGCAAGCTGATCAACGTGGTCGGCGTTGCGTTGAGCCGCACAAAGCGGGTGGCGAGTGACGAAGCTTTCCAAGGCATAGTCGACCAATGGATGGCCACAGGGGGCCCCAAGACGCGGTACTTGCGTCACGTGCCACGCGAGCTGTTTGAATTTGCGATCCCGCGCTGGCAGGACCAGAAGCCTGCATGGCTCGCGGACTTGGCCCGTTACGAGATCACGGGATGGGACGTTCGGTACGCACCGCCGAATCGCGTCCCAACGTGTGACTTCGCGTTCGATCGCGTCCCGGTGCTCAACCCGGCCTTACGCGTGTTGCGACTGTCATATCCCGTGCATCACACCCCTACCCCCGCCTCCGGATACGAAGAAGAGCCCAGTATCCTCTGCATCTATCGCAACGAGCACCACAAGCCGGCTTCGTGGAAGCTAAACCCCCTTGCCGCCAGTCTGATCGAAGCATGGGCAAGGGCAGACAAGCCCGTCACCGAGACCGTTCACGAG
>JBFICQ010000004.1:0-36452 GCA_041581895.1 Polyangiales bacterium
CGCAAGCCGGTGCCACGATTCGACGTGCGAGGGATGTACCGAGATCGCGTGCAAGCGAAGCGCGCGAGACGATTCCCAATGACCCAGGTGTATGACACTCCAGGCCGTGCTCGCGAGCAACCAAGCCAATCCGACGACCCACGTGCTGCGCGCAGGGAGTCGCACCAGGCCGACTCCCAAAACGAGCAGCAAGCCCCAACTCCCAACGAGCAAGTAGCGGTCGGCAAGCAGGTTCTGAAGTGGGAAAACGACGTGGCTGACGGGCAAGAGAAAGATCAACCACCACCCAAGCCCGAAGTTGACGGCGCTGCGCCGAGAGCGTCGAAAAACGGCACGAATCGTGAAGAAGCCAAAGAGCAACAACCCAAGACCGCCGAGGCTCAGTAGCCCGAGCTGCTCGAAGTCGAGGCCCACCGGATAGGCGATCGAATAAGGGCCGGCGAGCATCATGAGCAGTAAGTACTTGCCGTGGACCGTGCATGAGAGCGCAAGCGTCTGGAGGAAGCTGCCGCCGTGGTACGGCTGCACCATGCCGACGGACTGCCCTGCCGTATAGATCGGGCCGAATACCAGCGCTCCCAAGACGACGGCGCTCGCTCCAAGCATCAGGCGACGTTGAGGCGGCGCATCGACGCACCAAATGGCGCACATCGCGAGGGCTCCGGCCCCGGCGAGCATGTGGCCCTTGGCTAGCGCCGAGGCCGCCAAGAGAACGAGACAGCCCACGAGCCGCACGACCTTACCGACACGAAGGTAGCGAGCTCCGAGGCAGGCCGCGCCGAAGAAGAGGAAGCCGCCGAGCACGCCCTTGCGCTCGGAGAGCCAGGCAACGGCTTCGACGTGAACCGGGTGAAGAGCAAACGCTGCGCCAACCCACCATGCCAGGGTTCGTTGCTCGAACAGTCGGAGCACGAGCGTCGCAGCCAGTGCGCATAGACCCGCATAGAGAAGCACTTGGGTGATGTGATGTCCTGCGAACCAATCGCCCCAGATGGTGAAGTCGAGCATCACGGACAGGTCTCGCACCGGCAGATATTCGGCACCGAGTTGCAGTCGTTGCTCAAGTGACAGGTCGAAGAAGACGCGGCGGACGCCATCCCAGGTGAGTCTGTGCAGAAGGGCGTTGTCCCGAATCAGCCACGGGTCGTCGTAGCGAATCAACGCGTAACGCGTGGTCGGAAGATACAGGAGCGCCCCCAACACCCCGACCCAGGCCGGGTGCAGGGCCCGGACGTTCGAATCCCCGCGCGTCCCCACGGCTATTGATGTACCGCAGTGGGCGAAGATTCTCTATTACTTGGCGCCTGTCATTTGGCCTGCGGGTCCGAGTCATTGTAGGGTCGCGCGAAGCCAGGGGGAGACGATGGGAGCAAGACATCGTGCGACGTGGAGGTTGGTCGGAATGCTGGCCGCGCTCGCGTTGTCACTCGGCGCGGTCGCCTGCAAGAAGGGCAAGGAAGCCCAAACGGCAGTGGATACGAAACCGACTCGCCCCCTGTCTCCGTCGGGAACTGTGAGCTTGACGGGCAATTACTCTCACCTCGGCGTTATGGGGACCTTTCAAGACTGCACGACCGGAGAGCGCTGGCGGGTGGCGCTCGAAGGGGACCGCGAAGCACTCGAGAAGGCGTATCTTGACTCCAAGGTCCCCCCCGCATCTCCATTGCTGGTCACGGTCGAAGGGGGGATCGACCTGCGACCTAGCCCCGACGGGCTCGGCCAGGAGGCGATGCTGATCGTCACGCGACTCGTGCAGACACGGCCGGGCGAAGTGTGCCCAAGCGCCGCTCACGAGACGCTCGACGACTGAAACACAGCACGATCTGGAGCTCACTGCCTCGAGGGCGTGCGCGCCCCTCGCAAAGAGACGAGCAGACCGCTGAGCGCGAAGACCACGCCGGCTGACTCCATGACGAGAAGCACGGACATCAGGGTTACCTGTTGACCGTCGACAGCCATGCCGGTGGCTCGGTAACCCGCCAATGCGGAGAAAACCAGAAAGCTCAGGAGCAATCCAAGCTCGCGGGCTGGGGATCCCCGTCGAGCGCAGAGCACGAGAAACAAAGCGATCGCCAGGTGGATGCCGCCATAGACGGCTCGGAGCTCAGTCAGGGGTGACCCATCGACCACGACGAGCCCGATGTCGGCGAACATTGCGCCTGGCTTCATGGTGAACAAGAGGGCGATTACGAAGAAGACGAGCGCGCAGCCCCACAAAACGAAGCCCGGGTAGCGTTCGCGCATTCTAGGCGACCATTCTGCGGAAAACGCGCGTGTAGCCCTTCTCGATGCACGCGTCTTCGAGCAGGCCGCGCTCCTCGAGCATCCGATGAAAGCGCCCGAGCTTGTACTGCGGAACGGTGATGACCAAATGATGCTCTAGATGAAACCCGACGTTGTGTGGGGCGACAAAAACGCGCTCCCACCAGCGGGTCAGGGTCGTGCGCGTGTTTCCGAACGGATCAGACGGGTCAGGCGCCGGCACGAGGGCATGCTCAGCCATCGAGCGCAGTCGCACGACCAGCTTGCTCGTGGTCATCCAAGCCCCGAACCACAAGAGGTACAACATCGGGTGACCGAGCACCCACAGCAAGCTGAAGAGGCCGGCGTTGGTGACGAGGGCACCGATCACCATCTTGATCATCCGCTGCCGGTCGAGGCGCAGCGGGAGCGTTCCCTGATTGACTTCCTCGCCGCGAATAACCTTGTACGCGACGTAACTCGTCCCAATCAGTTGTTTTAAACCGGTCAATCCGAGTAAGTCCCGAAGTACTTTTCGAGTCATGCTCATCTTCGAAACTGGGAAGCCTTCCGCCAAAACGCGATCGGGATCGGTTTCGCCCCACGTCTTTCCGTGATGGTCGAGGTGGTGTGAACGATACATGTCCGCACAGAGGTAAATTGGATAAGCGGCGAGCCAATTTCCCACCCAGTCATTCAGCCTGCGGTCGTTGAAGAGAGTTCGGTGCGCAGCCTCGTGCATGACGATGGCCAAGCCGAGCTGGCGCCCGCCGATCACGACGAGTGCGAAAGCTACGGTGAAGACGTTGGGATAGAGGGCGACCAAAGTCATGACGGCAGCGATCATCCCGTAGTCGGCGATCAGCATTCGCCAGCCTTGCCAGTCGCTGTGCTCACGAAGCTCCGCGATCTCTTCTTTGGTGAACGCCTCCCGCCAGTCTGTCGTCGAGCTGGTCATGCCGCTTCCTCGCCGTCTCGATTAATCCAGCACGTGAAACGCCGGGAATGCAATATTTGACTGCAGCCGCCGTCGAAACCCTGGAAAATCCGGGCCCGCCAGCCGTTCGGAGCGACTTCTGCCGCTCGGGCTACGACTTCTTGACCAGCTTGGCCCACGAATCTTTCAGCTGGATCGTTCGGTTGTAGACCGGCCGATCGCGTTTGCTGTCCGGATCGACGACGAAATACCCGAGCCGCTCGAACTGGACGCGCTCTTCGTGCGCCCGTGTTGCGAGGCCCGGCTCGAGCTTCGCGTCTTTTATGACTTCGAGAGACATCGGGTTGATGCGATCGGTGAAGTCACCCCCATGTGATTCGTCGAGCGGGTTCTCTTCGTTGAACAGCCGGTCGTAGAGGCGGACTTCCCCGTCGACGGCGTGGGCGGCGCTGACCCAGTGGATCGTTCCGCGCACCTTCCGTCCATCGGCCGCGTTTCCCCCTTTCGAGTCCGGATCCCAAGTGCAGCGGAGCTCGACGATCTCCCCTGAGTCGTTCTTGACCACTTCATTGCAGGTGACCAGGGCGGCATAGCGCAATCGCACTTCCTTGCCGGGTGCGAGCCGAAACCACTTCTTCATCGGCTCCTCCATGAAGTCGTCGCGTTCGATGTAGACTTCGCGAGTCAGATGAAGCTTTCGTGAGCCAAAGCTCGGGTCGCTCGGGTTGTACGGTGCGTCGAGCTCGAGCTCCTTTTCTTCAGGGAAGTTTTCGATCACGAGCTTGAGGGGCCGCAACACGGCCATCGTCCGAGGACTGGTCGCGTTCAAGTCCTCTCGAAGCGCATGCTCCAAAAGCCCAACGTCGACGATCCCATCCCGACGTGAAACACCAATCCTCTCGGCAAAGCGCCGAATGGCGGCCGGCGTGTAACCGCGCCTTCGCATACCGGCAATCGTCGGCATGCGGGGATCGTCCCAACCGTCGACCTGCCCCTCCTCGACGAGCCGCTTGAGCAATCGCTTGCTCATGACCGTAAAGGTCAGATTGAGCCGCGCGAACTCGATCTGTCGGGGAATGGGCTCGAAGTCGAAGTGCGAGACGAACCATTGGTAAAGGGGGTTGTGATGAGCGAACTCCAACGTGCAAATCGAGTGTGTGACTCCTTCGAACGCGTCCGACATCGGATGCGCGTAGTCGTACATTGGGTAGATGCACCAGTCGTCTCCCGTGCGGTGGTGGGACACCTTGCGTATGCGATACATCAGCGGATCGCGGAGATTCAGGTCCTTGGATGCCATGTCGATCTTTGCCCGAAGGACGTGCGCCCCTTCATCGAACTCTCCGGCGCGCATGCGTGCGAACAAGCCCAGATTCTCTTCGGTGCTACGATCTCGAAACGCGCTGTTGATGCCGGGTGTGTAGAAATCGCCGCGCCCTGAGCGGATTTCAGTGAGGCTCTGGCTGTCGACGTATGCCAAGCCGCGTCGAATCAAGTCGACGGCGCACTCGTAGAGGCGCTCGAAGTAGTCCGAGGCGAAGTACTCGTGACTCCCCCAATCAAAACCGAGCCATCGCACGTCTTCGCGAATCGACTCGACGTACTCAACGTCTTCGGCTTCGGGGTTGGTGTCGTCGAAGCGGAGATGGCAACGCCCTTGGCCCGAGAGCTCGGCGGTCGTGAAGTTCAGACAGATCGATTTGGCATGACCGATGTGAAGATAGCCGTTTGGCTCCGGCGGAAAACGCGTGACGACTACGCCTCCATGCTTCCCCTCTCGAACGTCTCTTTCGACCAACTCATGGATGAAATTGGGAGCGTCTTCTTGCTTCTCGGTCTTGTCCTTGGGGACGCTCATGGCCGTGGTGTAGCGCGTCTCGTGACGGTATGCTCGCCCGAGATGACGGGACGCTACTACTGCGCCTACTGCGAGCACGAGTTCGTGGTCGAGAATGGAGGCGACCGGCCAATGTGTCCGAGGTGCGGTCAGACTGAACCGGTTCGGTTGGTGGATCCCTTCGGGCTGGTTCGGGCGATCGGAGGTCAATGGCTCGTAGTCGTGGCGATTCTCGTTCTCTCGGGCGTCGGTTTCGTCCTCTATCAGTGGACGCGTGCCCGATAGCGAGCGCTCAGGGGTTACCGAGCTTCATGTCGATGAGCTCGTGCCACCGGGAAAGCGCTGCTTCGAAACGGGCAAAGCGATAGTGCTCGTTTGCACCGCTAGCTGCGCCACGCTGAACTTGCTCTGCGATTTCGAAGTCTTCGCGAAGAGTGGTCACAGTCAAAGCGTGGTTAGCTCGCCAATGTCGTATTGCTCGTTCGGATCGCACCGCGGAGGTCGGCACGAGGGAAGTAACTTCGATCCCGGTCTCACCGACCGACAGAGGAGTGATCAGGATCAAGACGACGTGATCCTCCTGAACCAGAAGGGAAGCGTTGGGGAACAAGCTGTAAAGCACGTTGGTGTGCTTTCGGATATCCCATTCGGACTGTGGGCGCTCGGCCAGGCTGAGCAACGAGGTGCGCGGAAGCACGGACCGAATGTGATCGCCGATGAACTCGAAACTTGATCCGTTGTCCAGGAAGGACTTGGCGATGGTATCGCGGTGAATGATCTTGAAGTGATACGATTCGAGGCCGCCATCGACGATGAGTTTCCAGTTGGCTTTCCACGTTCGACTGTCCGAATCGAAGACATCGAGACTCGCACAATCAAATCCCTTCAACTCATCGAGGAGTGCGGTCGGCAGCGCCGCCACAAAGTCAGCGTTGGCGGTGGGGTCCGCGACCGCCCAAATGAAACCGGAAGCCTCGAAGGCGGGTAATTGCACGAGCGATGTCGAGGCAACATCGAGGTTTGGGAATCCGTCTTGGTGACGGACTCTATCGAGACCCCCATCAAGCCTGTAGGTCCAGGCGTGATACGGACAGACGAAGCGCTTGCAATGACCTCGTTTCCGCGGCTCGACAATCGCGCCTCGATGGCGGCAGACGTTGACGAACGCGTTGACGCTTCCGTCGCTTCCACGGACGACGAGCGCGGGAACTGCTCCGACTTCCCGAGTGATGAAGTCGCCTGGCTGCGCGATCTGACTACGGTGGGCAACGAGGTTCGGCGCCGCGCGAAAAAAGGCTTCGTGCTCTCGGTCGAAGCGAGCCTTGTCGGTGTATTTCCAAACAGGAACCAGGGTTTCGTCGCCCTCCATGTAGGGCGTCTTCGCCTTTGCGAGCGCTAGGCAGTTGGAAAGAAGCTCGAGCTCTTTGGCGCGTTGCATGCCTGGTGGTGCTATTCGTGAGCTTGCAGCCCATAGGATGGCGGAAGCCCCATCCCGTGCTCAAGCGCCGCCGGCCACGGTATCACTCCGGAGCGGGCACTCCTAGAGGAGCTCTCACGCCGCGCGAACGTCCGAAACCTCGTTTGCGCCTTTTTGCCGCCCCAATCGCTCTCGTGCCCCTTCGCGAAAACACACCTTCATCGGAATGCCTCGCTCCCCGGGGTTCAAAGAGATCTCGGGAAGCATGTCCGGGACGAACCCATCGAGGACGTTGAACTCGACGTTTTGAAGGAGCGTTCCGAGAATGATTCGCATCTCCATCATGGCGAACTGCTTGCCAAGGCACACGCGCGGCCCTGCGGCAAACGGCACGTATGCGCCCCTCGGGAGCGCTCGCTCGAATTCGCGGGTCCAACGCTCGGGTCGAAATGCCTCTGGATCCTCGAAGTACTTCGCACTGCGGCCAGTTGCCAAGGGGCTGACTGCGAGAATCGAACCCTTCGGAAAGAGGTAGCCTGCTAGGCGCAGATCTTCTTGGGCCTCGCGTCCGTAGATCCATACGGCCGGCATTCGCCGGAGTGACTCTTTGACGCACATCTCGAGGTAGGGGAGCTTCGCGAGGTCGTTGACGTCGATGGGCTTTCCATCGAGGGCTTCGTCGATCTCATGTTGGGCCTTCGCGACCTTGTCGAGATGGGTTGCCATGAGATACCAGGCCCAGGTCAAGGTGTGCGCTGTCGTCTCGTGGCCAGCAAATATCAGGGTCATCAGCTCGTCACGAAGCTGTTTGTCCGACATGCCTCCTTGTTCGTCAGTGGCGAACACCATGTGCGACATGAGGTCACCCCGATCTTTCATGTCGCGTCGTCGCGCCGCGATGAGCCGGGTGATGACGTCATCCATGGCATCGAGTGCCTTGACCATGCGTCGGTTGCGCTTCGAGGGCCACCACCGAGGCGCCGGGATCGGAGTCTGCGCGTGGTCGATCAGCGCTTCGACGATGTGCTCGATCGCGTCGTGCACAGTCGTCGAGTGATGCGCAAGGTCCGTGTCGAACAGTGTCTTGGCCACGACACGCAACGTGAGCGCGACCATCTCCTTGCGGAAGTCACGTTGCTCTCCTTCCCGCCAACCGCGTATCATGTCGCGCGTGTACTCGGCCATGGTCGGGGCATAGGCGTCGACCCGCAGCTTGTGAAAGCCCGGCATGATCAACTTGTGCTGGCGCTTCCATGACTCGCCGTCGTTCGGAACCAAGCCATTACCGAGAAATGGCTTCCACATCTGCTTCACCACCTTGGGTTTGTAGATGTGCCTGGCGTGGGTGACGTTGATCGCGTTGATCACCTCGGGATCGCGAACGAAGTAGGAGTCCCCGGTCAGCACTCGCGTGACGAATACGTCGCCATATTTCTGATGGCCTTCGAGGACGAACTCGGCCGGGTTTCGCCGGAAGTCGAAGGTCCCACCCCAGAGCCAGTGTCCGCGGTGCCGCGGGATCGGTCTGAAATGCGCAGAATCTTCGGTGCTTTCGGGGCCCTGTGCCATTATTTACTAAGTGTAAACTTAGTACCACGCGTCGGGCAAGCGCTAAGTTAACTATTTGTAACCTGAGGCGGGCCCTCAGCTGCATCCGAGGCGGGTGCGAAGCCCGCGATTAGATCTCGGCTTGCCGCAAGCGAAGCGCGTTCGCGATCACCGAGACCGAGCTGAAGCTCATCGCCGCGGCGGCGATCATGGGGTTTAGAAGTAGACCAAAGACCGGATAGAAGACCCCAGCGGCGACGGGAACTCCGAGCGCATTGTAGACAAATGCGAAGAACAGGTTCTGTCGGATGTTTTTCATGGTCGCGGCGCTCAGCCCTCGGGCGCGTACGATCCCGCGAAGGTCGCCTTTGACGAGAGTAACCCCGGCGCTTTCCATGGCCACGTCCGTGCCGGTACCCATGGCGATGCCCACGTCTGCCTGCGCGAGAGCGGGCGCATCATTCACGCCGTCGCCGGCCATCGCCACGATGCGTCCCTCCTGTTGCATTTGCTTCACGACTTCTGCTTTCTGGTCCGGGAGCACGTCCGCAACGACCTCGTCGATCGAAAGCTTGGCGGCGACGACCTCGGCGGTTTTCACGTTGTCACCGGTTAGCATGACGAGGCGGAGACCAGCCTGGTGAAGCGCCGCGATCGCTGCGGGCGTGCTCTGTTTGATCGGGTCGGCAACTCCTAGAATGCCAGCGGCTTTGCCGTCGACTGCGATGAACATCACGGTTTGGCCGTCGCCGCGCGCCAGGTTTGCCTCAACCAACAAGGGCGCGACATCGATTTCGTGTTCCTCGAGTAGCGAGCGATTTCCGAGGACGACTTGCCGATTCTGAACGCGCCCCCGGACCCCCTTCCCCGTCACCGACTCGAATTGATCGACGGACTCGAGGGTTGCGCCCCGTTCCGTTGCACCGTTGACGATCGCGTCGGCAAGCGGATGCTCGCTCGCCCGCTCGAGACTCCCCGCAAGGCTCAGCAAGGTGCTCTCATCGAGATCACCGATCGTCGCGGTGGTCACGAGGGCCGGCCTCCCTTCGGTGAGAGTGCCCGTTTTGTCGATGACGAGCGTGTCTACTTTCCGCATGACCTCGATCGCCTCGGCGTTCTTGAACAAAACTCCCACCGAAGCTCCCTTGCCCATGGCAACCATGATCGACATCGGCGTGGCGAGACCGAGCGCGCAGGGGCAAGCGATAATCAACACGGCAACCGTGTTCACGAGCGCGTGCGCCATCTTGGGATCCGGGCCGACGATGCTCCATACTACGAAAGTCAGTGCGGCAGCGACGATGACGGCGGGGACGAAATAGCCCGCAACGACGTCGGCCAGCTTTTGGATCGGGGCCCGACTCCGCTGCGCCTCGGACACCATCGCCACGATCCTGGAGAGCAGGGTATCTGCGCCCACCGCCTCCGCCCGCATCAGGAACCCGCCCGTGCCGTTGACGGTTGCGCCGATCACCGGGTCCCCGGGGCCTTTTGCGACCGGCACCGGCTCCCCGCTAACCATCGACTCGTCGACCAGGCTCGTTCCTTCGAGCACGACTCCATCAACGGGCACCTTCTCACCCGGGCGAACGCGGAGACGGTCTCCGACCTCGACTGCTTCGAGCGGTACATCCTCTTCGATGCCATCCGCGGAGACGCGCCTCGCGGTTTTGGACGCCAGGCCGAGCAGCTCCTGGATCGCTGCTCCGGTGCGGCTGCGCGCGCGAAGCTCGAGAACCTGCCCGAGCAAGACGAGGGTAACGATCGTCGCTGCGGCCTCGAAATAGACAGCGACCTCGCCGGACTCGTGACGAAAGGACGCAGGGAAGATCTCAGGGAACACCGCCGCGACCAGGCTGTACACGTATGCTGCGCCCACACCGAGACCAATGAGCGTCCACATGTTCGGATGAAGGTTTCGCAGCGAGCTGACGAACCTGGAGTAGAAGGGCCAAGCGGACCAAAGGCACACCGGCGTAGCCAGGGCCAACTCGACCCACACGCGGTTGCGTTCGCCGATGAGATTCGAGATTGGGTGCCCGGGGAGCATGTCTCCCATGGCAACGATGAGGAGAGGGATGGTCAAAACCAGCGAAACCCAAAAACGACGGGTCATGTCCCGAAGCTCGGGATTCGGGTCTTGAACCTCTTCGAGGCTCGGGGCCCGAGGCTCGAGCGCCATCCCGCATTTCGGGCACGTCCCCGGCACGCTTTTCACGATCTCTGGGTGCATCGGACACACCCATTGTCTGCTCACGCCGCCGGCCTCCATCGCTGACCGCTTGCATAGGATACTCCGCTACCCGAGGCACACGGGCTTCCGGGAGCGACACTAGATGTGAAGATCCTCGACCAACCACCGTGCGCGATCGGAAAACCGTTCGCGGGTGAGCGCACTGATCGCGCGAGAAGTTCGACCGAGATCGATCCATTCCGCCATGGCGGTCGCAATCCCGTGGCTTTGCATCACACCCCGTCCGGTAAACGAATGAGCCTCGAAGAGGTTCGTGAACCCACCGACCGGTCCCGCGATGCCACTGCGATCCGGAGTGACCGCGTATAGCCCCGACCAGCCGCGCACGTGCTTGCAGCGCTCAAAGACCGAGGAGCATTCGGCCATGCGCGGCCAAATGTGCTCCATGAAGAAGGCTTCACCGTCGTAGTTGAAGTCGAACCCTGGGGCTTCCTCCGGAATCGAGTAGCCCGCGAGGATGTCCTTACCCTCCGGATGAAAGTAGAGATCACTCGGATCGACCACCATTCCCATCGAGAGCAGCTCCTCCATTCGCTGAGCGTCTTCGTGTTGGACGCTCACCATGCAGATCTGCCTTCGCGTCGGCTCCGTGACATCGCCGATCCCGACTTTGGCGGAAAAGATCGGAGACCATGCGCCCAGACAATTCACGACCACCTCGCACTCGATGCGCTCCTGCGCTGCAGCCCGATCCGGTGGCACCACGTGGGTCGTAAGAATGTCGCGAATCGTTCCCTCCCGGTCCGTGGGATCGCGGCCCGAGATCTCGGTCGCTTCCACCCAGCTGACGCGACGCTTCGCGCCGAGCTGGCGTGCCGTGCTGATGCCGCTCACATAGTGCCGGTTAAGAAAGCGAACACCGAGCGTTTCGGCTTCGTGGCGGTACCATTGCCGGACCGCGTTGGGGTTCACAAGCCCGTCACGGGGCGAGAACGTCGCTCCCACCAAGCGCTCCGGATTGGGATTGAGGGCCGGGAAGCGCTCCACGACCTCGGAAGGCGTTAGGAGCTCGACCCCCAAGCCAAAGTCGTTCTGAAGCTCGAGTTTGTCCTTGGCGATCGCGAATAAAACGGGATCCCCGTGAAGCCAGAGATAGCCGCGCTCACGAAAAGAAAAGGTCTCGGCGTGCTCGCGAAAGAATTCGAGCGTGGCGGCGCAGGTTTCCACGTTGACGACCTGCCACCAGGTCGCGCGGGCGCCGCCGGCGTTGAGCTCCGACGAGGCGTAGAGGCCCGTGAGGTCGAGGTCAACCACCGTCACGTCCGAGACTCGTCGCGCGGCGAGCGCCCAGGCTATCGCGGAGCCGATGATCCCTCCTCCGACGATGAGAACATTGGTTTTCATCGCCGAGGCATGATCAATCGAGCCGACTCAGCTCGTCCATCTTGGCGGCGAGCTTCATGTCGGCTTCCGTAAGCCCGCCAGCGTCATGTGTCGTGAGCTCGACCTCGACAGTCGCCCATACGTTCCGCCAGTCCGGGTGGTGATTCATCCTCTCCGCCACGAGCGCGACACCGGTCATCCATGCAAACGCTTCGGCGAAGTCTTTGAAGCGGTACTTGCGCAGGATGCGGTCCGCGCCGAGCCTCCAACGAGGAAGCGCCTGCATGTGCTCGGCAATTTCGGCTTCGGTTAGCTTCTTCATCTCCACCCCTGCGAGCCGTTTGAGTTTAGTAAGAAGTGCCTGCAGAGGGAAGCACGGGGTCGCCCAGGGGCCGACGTCGCGAAGGCGACACAGGTGTGCCGCTCATTCACTCCCCCGAGACCACAACGGTCCGAAATGACATCGATTTGACTGAAGCTTTACTGGCGCGGTTCTTGCTGCTTCACCTGGCCGTGATGAAGAGCAGAGTCATAGATGCGGTCCTCGCTTGTGCAGTCCTCTCGGGATGCGGAGACGTCGTTTCGGCTCCGCCTCGCTTGAGCGACGACATCGAATGGGTAGTGGGAATCGAGTTTGCGGCCGGCAATCGATGCACCGGTAGTATCTTGAGCGAGCATTGGATCCTCACTGCGGGTCATTGCATCGAAAAAGCACGGAGCGCTCCTTTAGACGCCGAGGATGATCGACTCATCATCCGGCAACAAGTGTCCCGCGAGCTCTCCGTCGTCTACGACGGGGCGGCCGAGCTGATCCTGCATCCAGATTACAAATCACTGGGACACCTGTCTCATCGCTGGCACGATATCGGTTTGATCGAACTCGTCGATGGAGCACTGGATGCAGCAGGACGCGCGCGTCTGAGCGGTATCTCATCGGCTTTCCAGATGATCTATTTCGAAGAAGCAGACCTGTTTGCCGTCGGCTTTGGGCGCACTCCGGACCCGAATACCGGCAGATGCAGCGAGGAGCGCGGACCCAAAAAACGCTACGACGGCTTTGTTCTTAGATCGTTCGACAGACCGCTCTTTGGCGACTTCCTTTCGCTTAGGCTCGATGGCCGAACCGACGCCTTGTGTCCCGGCGACTCGGGTGCGCCCTTCATGTTCGAAGCCCAGGACGCTCCCCATGCGTTTGCCGTTTTCAGCGGAACGACCCGCGACAAGGCGACATTTCACGGGACGCTGATCGGCCCCAAGATTGGCTGGTTCGAATCTTCGAGCTCACAAACCTCGGTGCCACTCGAATGCATCGAGATGGCCCGGGGAAGTTGGGCTTGCTTCGAGTGAATGTCTACTTCCTCTTGGCGGCCTCACGCTCGGCGACTTCAGCCTGGACCCTTTCGAGGATATTGCGCGGCACCGGCGCATAGTTGCTGAACTCCATCGAGAACTGGCCTCGACCGGAGGTGGCGGAACGAAGATCGCCGATGTAACCGAACATCTCGCTCAGAGGAACCTCGGCCTTGATGCGCACGTTGGTGTGCCCTTTTTCTTGTGCATTGACGATACCGCGTCGACGGTTGAGATCGCCGATCACGTCCCCGACGTTGGCGGCAGGAACAAAGACGTCGACCTTCATAATCGGCTCGAGCAGCTGCGGGCCTGCCTTCGACATGCTCTGCCGAAAGGCTGCTTTTGCTGCGGTCTCGAATGCCAGCTGCGAAGAATCGACCGGATGAAATGCCCCATCGTTCAGTACCACTTTGAAGTCGAGGAGCGGGAAGCCACAGAGCGGCCCGGTCTCTTTCATCAACTTGAATCCCTTCTCGACGGCTGGGATGAACTCTTTCGGGATCTTGCCGCCGACGATCTTCGATTCGAACACGAAGCCCTCGCCTGGCTCGGCTGGCTCGATGCGATAGTCGATCTTGGCAAACTGACCTGAGCCACCGGTCTGCTTTTTGTGCGTGTAACTGTCCTCGACGGTTTGGGTGACCGTCTCGCGGTAGGCGACCTGCGGCGCACCGACTTTGACGTCGACACCGTGACTTCGACGAAGGATGTCGACCTTGATGTCGAGGTGAAGCTCGCCCATCCCTTTCAGGATCGTCTCGCCGGACTCCTGGTCGACCTCGACGTGGAAAGATGGATCTTCGGCGACCATCTTGCCGAGCGCCGTGCTCAGCTTCTCGCTGGCGGCCTTGTCCTTCGTGCTCACCGCAATCGAGATGACCGGATCTGGGAACACCATCGGCTCTAGCGTCGCCGGCGCCTTGACGTCGGCCAGCGTGTGACCGGTACGAACGTTTTTTAGACCGATCATCGCGATGATGTCGCCAGCCTGCGCCGAGTCGACAATGGTGCGGTCGTTGGCGTGCATCTCCACCATGCGACCAATCCGCTCGGTCCTACCTGTAGCCGTGTCCACCAGCGTGTCGCCCTTGTTGATGGTGCCGGAGTAGACTCGTACGAAGGTGAGCGCCCCAAAGCGGTCTTCCATGATCTTGAATGCGAGGGCGCGTACAGGCTTGCTCGCGTCGACCACGGCAAACTCGCCTGTCTCATGGCCTTCGAGGTCGATCTCGGGCTGCGGCGGAACCTCAGTCGGGTCGGGAAGGTACGCGACGATGCCGTCGAGCACTTGTTGCACGCCTTTGTTCTTGAAAGCCGAGCCGCAGAAGGTCGGAAAGAATGCGAGCTCTCGCGTGCCCTTGCGGACACACCCTTTGATGGTGTCGAGGTCGGGCTCGTTACCCTCGAGATACTGCTCCATGGCGTCGTCATCCTGTTCGACTGCGGTCTCGATCAGCTCGAAGCGGTACTTTTCGACGAGCTCCTTCATGTCGTCGGGAACCTCCTGGACCTCGAAGTTCTCTGGGTTGCCCGAATCGTCCCACACGTAAGCTTTCCGGGTGAGTAAGTCGACGACGCCTACGAACTCGGCCTCCGAACCGATCGGCAGCACCATCACCAAAGGCTTGGCGTCCAATACCGACTTGATTTGGTCGACAACCCGATAGAAATCGGCACCCGCGCGATCCAGCTTGTTGACGAAAATCAGACGCGCAACCTTCGAATCGTTTGCATAGCGCCAGTTGGTCTCTGACTGCGGCTCCACGCCCCCCGAACCGCAAAAGACTCCAACCCCGCCGTCGAGCACCTTGAGCGAACGGTAGACCTCGATCGTGAAATCGACGTGTCCTGGCGTGTCGATGATGTTCAACTGGTGATCGTCCCAAAAGCAAGTCGTCGCGGCAGATTGGATGGTGATCCCGCGTTCTTGCTCCTGCTCCATGAAGTCGGTGGTGGCCGCACCGTCGTGCACCTCGCCGATCTTGTGGATCTTGCCGGTCAGCTTGAGGATGCGCTCGGTGGTCGTGGTTTTGCCAGCATCCACGTGGGCGAAGATGCCGATATTTCGATATTTGCTAAGGTCTCTCATCGTCTTTGCTGCTGCAATCTGGCGATTTGCCACGCGCCCGCTAGCCGCGAATTCGGGTGAGCGCAAGCTACGGATAGCAGGCGATTCGAATTCTGGGCAGAAACATGCCTTCGAGGAGCGCTGATGGCCTACATTGATATCTTCAACGGCGACGCCGATGGTATCTGCGCGCTCACCCAACTCCGAAATGCCGAGCCCCGAGAGAGCACCCTCATCACTGGCGTAAAGCGCGACATCGCCCTCGTTGCGAAGGCGGAGGCCGCCGAGGGGGACCGATTGACGGTTCTCGACGTGAGCTTCGACAAGAATCGTGACGGAGTCGTCGAGGCGCTTCGGGCCGGCGCAGAGATCTTCTACGTCGATCATCACTTTGCGGGTGAAATTCCAAGCGATGACCGGCTAACCACGATCATCGATACCGATCCAAACGTGTGCACGAGCGTTCTCGTCAACGGACATCTTCGAGGGAAGTACATCGAGTGGGCGATCACAGGAGCTTTCGGCGACAACCTCCACGCAACCGCCCGCGCCCTTGCCAAGCCACTCGGTTTAGCCGAGGAGCGTGTGACGCGTCTAGCGACGCTCGGCATCTGCATCAATTACAACGGATACGGTGCCTCCGTTGAAGATCTGCATATCGATCCGGCCGAGCTGTTTGAGCTCGTTCGTCATCATGCGACGCCTTTCGTGTTTATTGAAGAGGCGCCCGAGGTCTTCGATAAGCTCGAATGTGGATACCGCGACGACATGGCTTTGGCTAGAGCGGTAAAGCCGGTTCGCGCATCGGCCAAGGCGGCCGTGTTCATCCTCCCCGATCGGGCTTGGGCACGTCGAGTGTCCGGCGTGTACAGCAACGAGCTTGCACTTGCCTCACCGGAGCGTGGTCACGCGGTGCTGACCGAACGCACGGACGGCACCTATCTGGTCAGTGTCAGGGCTCCACTCGACAACAAGCAAGGCGCCGATGAGCTTTGCCGGAAGTTCCCGACAGGCGGTGGACGCGCGGCGGCAGCCGGCATCAATGCCCTGCCCGGCGATCAGCTGGATGCGTTCATCGACGCTTTCGAAGCTTTGTATCGCTGAGGTGCTAACGCGGAGCTCACGCTCTGCCGGACCGCTACGCGCTCTGAAACTTGGAAGCGAGCTCTTCCGCCACACGGGCTGGCACGGGGTCGTAGTGGCTGAGCTCCATCGTATAGCTCCCTCGACCCTTGGTCATGCTCTTGAGCGCGGGCTCGTACTCCATCATTTCCGCGAGTGGCACCGACGCTTTGACCACTGCCGTTCCGCTTCCCATGACGTCCGTCCCGAATACCTTGCCGCGACGGCTCGACAGATCGCCCGTAATCGACCCGACGGTATCGCCCGGCGTAGTGACCTCGATGTTGACGATCGGCTCGAGGATCGCCGGCTTGGCCTTCAGATAAGCGTCCTTGAAAGCGTACTTGCCAGCGGTCTTGAAGGCGATCTCTTTGCTGTCGACTGAATGGGTCTTGCCGTCATAAACGGTCACCCGGACGTCGTCGACCGGATATCCGGCCGCGATCCCCTGTTTCATGATGTCCCGAATGCCCTTCTCGATGGCCGGCATGAAACCTTTCGGGATGACGCCTCCGACGATCTTGTCGACGAACTCGAACCCTGCGCCTCGCTCCAGCGGCTCGATGCGCAAGTACACCTCGCCGAACTGACCGGCTCCGCCACTTTGCTTCTTGTGGCGGTAGTGGCCTTCTGCGCGACCGAGAATGGTCTCGCGGTAAGCAATCTTGGGGGGTTTGGCTTCGACCTCGACCCCGTGGTTCTTGATCCGTTCCAGCACGAGGTTCAAATGCATCTGACCGAGACCATTGATGATCAGCTCGTGCGTATCGGGGTCGAAGTTTGCTGTGAACGTTGGGTCTTCTTCTCGAATTCTTGCGAGCACCTCGGCGATCTTGGTTTCGTCTCCTCGGGTCTTGGGCACGACGGCGAGCGCGTGCAGCGGAACCGGATACGGGAGTGATTTGTGATGTACGTGATCGAGAGAGTGATCATCGTGCAAGACATCACCGAGGTGCAGTTCGTCAATCTTGGCAACCGCACCCATGTCGCCGGCGATGATCTCCTTGGTCTCCATTCGTTCTTTGCCTTGCAGTTGGAACAAATGGCTGAGGCGAATTGGTCTTCTACCCTCGCCGATCAATACCTGTTCGCCGCTCTTCATCGTACCCTGGTAGACGCGGAAAAAGCAGAGCTTGCCGAGATAAGGGTCGGTTGTGACGTGAAACACGTGCGCGAGCAGCGGCTTGTCCGGGTCGTCCTCGTACTGATAGGGGGTTTCGTCCTCGCCTCCTCCGATGAAAAAGGGGCGCGGATTGCCTTCGGGGGGGCTCGGGAAATGGCGCACGATCACATCGAGCAAAGCGTCGACCCCAGCTCCGCTCACGGCATCGGTGAAGCAAATCGGCACGACGTGCGCTTGGTCCATTGCGCGCTCAAACGGCTCGTGAAGCGCTTCGTAATTCGGTTCTTCCCCTTCGAGGTATCGCTCCATCAAGTCGTCGTCGATCTCGACGATCTGATCGAGCAGCTCGGTGTGAAATCCTGCCACGGGGCCGAGGTCGCTTTCCCCATCGCCGTTCAGCAGGCAATCCACTACCGCGGTCCCATTGCCGACCGGCAGATTGATTGGCAGACAGCCGCGCCCGAAGATGTCCTTCAACTCAGTCAGCAAAGGCGCAAGGCTCGAAACGGACTCGCCGATTCGATTCGCGACGATTGCAATGGGCAGATTGAGCTCGCGCGCCAACTTGACGAGACGTCGACTCGTACTGTCGATTCCTGCTTCCGGGTCCATCACCAGCACCATCGTCTCGGCAGCGGGCAGACACGAAATCGCCTGCCCGATGAGGTCGGACGCTCCAGGTAGATCCAGTATGTTGATTCGTTTCCCTTCACGCGTGGCGTGAAGAAGCGCCGCGTAGACCGAATGCTGATGGTCTCGCTCCTCTTTTTCGAAGTCGCTGACGCACGTGCCTGACTCGACGGTCCCTTGGCGGGTTACTTCACCGGCTTTGAACAGCAAAGCCTCCGCGAGGGTCGTCTTACCCGCGGAACGCCGGCCGGCGAGTAGGACGTTGTGGATGTCGGCTGTCCTGTATTCGGCCATAGCCAGAGATAGAAATAGAAAGGCACGCCAAACTGCAAGCACCATCGTGACCTGTCCGTAAATCCTTGTGATCTCGCGAACTCAGGGGACCCTCTCCCTGGCCGTCCCGATGGAGAGGCGTACCGATGCCCCCACTCAGATGCCGCTTGCCGTTCTCCTTTGGCCGGCGTTAGCCTTGAAAAGCCTGACAACGAGACGGTAGGAGGTCTGACCGTGGCCTCTAATGTGCTTTACGTGCCCGACCGGCGACGCCTCGCCTTCGGGTGAAGGGTGACTTTCTGGAAAACCTTACTTCCGCGAGACGAGATGTCGCAGGCGAAGCAGACGAACTCCGCCAGCGTATGCTCAACGCCTCGCTACTCGTCGCGGTCGTCGCGGGTGTGTTGGCATTCGCGCGAACTCTCATCGACGCGATCGAGCTTGAGGCATGGGGAGTTGTCGGAGTTACCGTATTTCTTTGCACGGGCTTCATCGTGTTGCTCTCCGCGAGGCGACTAAGCTACAGAATCCGTGTTCTTGGATTTTTGGTGCTCCTTTACTTGGCGGGGGCATTCTCGTTGGTTGCAGTCGGCTACCTTGCGGCTCCAGCTCTGATTTTGGTCTCTCAGAACGTCCTCGCTTCGGTGTTCTTCGGGCGTCGCGCGGCCTGGATAGCGTTTGCAGCAAATCTCAGTGCGCTGCTCGGTATCGGGGCTTTGTTGTCGAGCGGTGCCTTAACCGTCGAGACGACGACCTTTTACGACCCGACCGACTTCGTCAATTGGGTACGCGTCACGACGATCTTCGCGCTGTTTTGTGGAGTTGCACTGGCGAGCGTCACCGTGCTCACGAGTTATCTGAACCGCGCCCTTCATGACCAGGCAGAGCTGGTCGAAAATCTGAAGGGGGCGATTCAGTTGCGCGACGATGCCGAACTCCAACGACGCGAAACGGAGTCGCGTCTTCGCCACAATCAGAAGATCGAAGCGCTCGGCCACCTCGCGGGTGGTGTCGCGCACGACTTCAACAACACGCTGACCGTAATTGGCAATAGAGCAGAGGTCCTTGGCAAGAGAGATCTCACGCCCTCGCAGGTGAGGGAGGTCGCTGATCAGATCCAGCAGGCCACGCACGGGGCTGCCGAAATGATTCACCAGCTCCTCACTTTTGCTCGGAAAACGCCGCTGCAACCCGAGTACATTTCCGCAAACGAGATCGCGTCGAAGACAGCCTTGATGCTGGAACATGCCTTGCCGCCCGAGATCAGCCTGCGCGTCACGCCTCTGACGGGCAGCGCCGTCGTTCACGTCGACCCGGCGGAACTCCAAAAAGCGCTTCTCAACCTCGTCATCAATGCGCGAGACAGCATGCCTGACGGGGGGATGCTGGAGGTCCGCCTGCGCCAAGAGGAGCAAGGTTCCAAGTCATTCATCGCGATCGAGGTTCGGGACACCGGGATCGGCATGGAGAGCGACGTCGCAGCGCGGGCCTTCGAGCCATTCTTCACGACGAAAGCGGCCGGCCATGGTGGCATGGGTCTCGCAGCCGTCGATGCTTTTGCGCAATCGAGCGGCGGCTTCGCCCGGATGCAAACCGAGCTCAACCAGGGAACCACGGTGGGCATCTACCTCCCCGCGGTCGAGCGAGAAGACCCGGCACGACCGCTCGCGCGATGAAATCGCGGAATTCACGGAGTCTGACGCGAATCTCCGCTCCGCGGTTCCGTAAAACTTTACAATTAGTATTGTAAGGGCCGGGGGCCTACTGCATAAAGGAGGAGTCTGATCGGGGCCCTTCGCCCCCAGAATAGGCGGTCACTTTGGACACAGTCGAGCGGCTTCCCTACGACCAGCGCCCCGCAAATCGAGACCTCAGCCACCTCGACGGGGACTACGGCTGGCCCTTGGTCGGCAAGACTCTCGACATGTTCCGAGATCCACACGAGCTCTTCGCTCGGCACCACCAAAAGTACGGTGCGATCAGTCGGATCTCGATCACGGGAAACAAGTGCGTCCTGCTTCTGCACCCCGACTACGCACAACGGGTCTTGCTCGACCGTAGGAAGAACTTTTCGATCAAGAAGGGCTGGGAGTCGGTCATGGCGGAATTCTTCGAGGGCGGCCTGGTCATGCGCGATTTCGAAGAGCACCGGTTGCACCGAGGGATCATGCAGACCTCGTTCAAGCCCGACGCGATGAGGGAGCACGTCACGCGGATTCAAGCCATCGTGAAGCGCGCGGTCGAGCGCTGGGCCTCTCAAGACACCTTCGTGTTCTACGAGGAGGTCAAGCACTTGCTGCTCGACATTGCGTTCGACGTGTTCTGTTGGGTAGACGACTCCGACAGCACGGTTGAAACGATGAACGAGGCTTTCACCGACATGATGGAGGGCGCGCTTGGGGTCATCCGGCTTCGGATTCCCGGCCTTCTCTACCATCGCGGGTTGCGCGGGCGGCAGTACCTCAAGCAGTTCTTCATCGATCTGATCGAGCCGAAGCGCGCGTCCGACGATCGGGACGTATTCGCTCACTTCTGCAAAGCCAAGAAGGAAGACGGCAACTACTACGACGACGAGGACATCGCGGATCACATGGTGTTCTTGATGCTCGCGGCGCACGACACGACCACAAGCGCCGCAACGATGGCAGCTTACTATCTCTGCAACGACCACGAGCTGCAGGCTCGATTGGCCCAAGACGTGGCGCGAACCGCGCAACCCTTCACTTATGAAGCCTTCTTTCACGAGATGAAGGAGATGGTCGGTGTGTTTTACGAAACCCTACGAATGCACCCACCTGTTTCGATGTTCCTCCGACGAGCCATTCGTGAATGCGAATTTGATGGAGTACGCGTTCCCGCCGACACCATGGTCTGCGTGCCAGTGACCTACATCCATCGCCTAGAAGACTTCTGGCATGACCCGAATACCTTCGACCCAGCGCGCTTCGCTGAAGGGGTCAACGAGCATCGGAAGCACAACTTCATGTGGATTCCGTTTGGCGGCGGCGCCCACAAGTGCATTGGGATGCATTTCGCAAGGCTTCTGTTCATGCAGACCTTCGCAGAAATGGTCGGCAACTACAGAATGGAATTCGCCAAACGCAACTATTTCCCGGCGAAGCTACGGTACTTCCCCTTCAGCAAGCCTGTAGACGGCCTGCCGATGAAGCTCGTGCGGCGTGCCTGAGCCGATCACCCGCGCTCGTGCTTGAATGGGAAGACCATTTGCGTGACGAAGCGATCTGGGTATTCCTCGACGTGCGCAAAGCCGAGGGGGATATCTCTCCCCGAGCCCGGCCAATAGACGGTCCCAAACAGCCAGTCCCACACGCTGAGGCTGAGGCCGTAGTTGGCGCCGTAGCGCCTCGGCATTTCTTTGGCATGGTGCCAGATGTGCATCTGGGGTGAGTTGAAGATGTAGCGCAATGGGCCGATCGGCGGGCGGAAGTTTGCGTGATTGATGTGCCCGATCGTGAGTGCGATCATGTTGATCGCGAAGAACTCTTGAATGCCGAATCCAATCATCGCGAGGGGAATGTATTCGATGGTTCGGTAGACGACCGTCTCCATCCAGTGATAGCGAAGATGGGCGGCAAAGCCCATCTGCTCCACCGAATGATGGACTTTGTGGAACTCCCAAAGCCGTGGAACTCGATGGAGCAACCGGTGCGTCCAGTATTGAATGAAGTCGCGAAGCACGAACATGAGCAACAGCTGAAGCGCGATGGGTAGCGTGGAAACGTCGACCCAGGCCATGTTCTCGAGCCCGATCGAGCGACGCAGGTCCGCGAACGCCTCGACGACTACGTTCGACACGGCGTTGTAGGCCACGAGCCAGAACAAGAAGAAATTGAAGAACATGTAGAAGCCATCGAGCCAGAAGTCCTTCCGAATGCGAGCCTGGTTCTTGCGCCACGGAAAGAGGAGCTCGAGCGCATAGACGACCATCGACACCAAGATCAGCCCGTAAAAATAGCTGTGCCAGCTGGGATCGGAAATCTCGTTCCAAAGGTACCGTCCGTAGTCCCCAAAAGACTCGAGGAATATGTTCTTGTAGCGCTCCACGTGTCGATCTTTAGCGCCCCGCCAGAGCGCTACAAGCTCTGCCCGGCGGGCGCTTCCTGCTCACCGGAGGCGCCGCCCTCCGAGTCGAGAGGCAGCGGGTGTGGCTTCGAGCGCCAGAGCGCTCCCGCGATTAGTGAGGGAACCAGTGCGATTTGAAGGAGTGCCGTGTCAACCAAGAACATAGCCTTGACTCGGGTCTCGGGCGCGTCGACCGTACCCGCGAGGGCAAGTCCGATCGAGAGAAATAAAAACTCCCGTGCCGGAATGAAAGGAGCGCGCGCGATCAACAGGTCGATGATCAGCAGATTGACCCAAACCACGAGGCCTGACTCCGGTATGCCTGCCCACCATTGCAATCCCAACAACACGATACCGCCGGCGCTTCGGACCCCGTGATAACCGATGATGCGCCACATCACAGATGTCCCGACGCCCAGTATCTTTCCGCGAAAAGCAATGACGACCAGGCTCAGGATTGCCGCTGCAATCGTGACGCCGATGATCAAGGCGAGCACCGTGGGTTGCAGACCCTCGAATACTTTCCAATCGCCAAACGCGAGGTATGCACCGAGCACGACGACGGCGACCCCGTTGGCGGCCGCAGCCGACAGCAGAGTGACATCTTTCACCGCAGAAAAAGCTCGACGATAAGTAACTCGGAGAGTCCGGACTGCCCAGAGCAAGAAGTAGACGTCCCCCGATGCTCCCGCAACGGATGCATTGAGAATGCGCTTGATCAGGAAGACCCCGAAGTGCCGAAAGAGGTTTGTGGCCCAAACGACCGAGTAACAAAGCACCTCGGTAACCGGCAGGATCAAATACCGCGCAAGGAAACAGGCGTAGAACCACGGCGAGGTCGGTAACGAGCGCAAAACCTCAGGCCAATCGAGCTGAACGAGCTGACCGTAGAGAACCCAACCGATCGCGATGAAGAAGGCGAGCGAAAACGCATGACGCAGGCCACGACGCAGCGGCGGCGGCATGCTCGCCGACACGCGGGCAGCGAACGCTTGCAAGTCCGCAACCCAAGCGCCGATCCGGTCGGCCACACCTCGAGCTCGCTCGCCGACGCTCGATTTCTCGCCCATCGCATCGCGTTTATGACCCATGGGTTGCGATGACGAAAGGAGGCCTTTCGCCGCACCTCGAGGCCCTCCGGTCGCCCCTGAGCTCGGTCGCGGGTGCTCTAGCCCACCGGGTCGCAGACGAAGACCGGGATGTTTCGATCGGTGCGCGCCTGGTATTCGTCGTAAGGGGGATAGGCCTCCACGATGATCGGCCAAAGTCTGGCCTTCTCCTCGGGTGCGACCTCGCGCGCGCGGTAAGCACGCGTGACTCCATCTGCCGTGATGGTGACGTCGGGGTTGGCTTTGAGGTTGTAATACCAGACGGGGTTCTTGGAGATGCCGCCAAGTGAGGCGACGAGGATCTTCTTCTCTTCATATGGGACATGCATCAGCGGGATCTCCCGTTTCTTGCCAGTCTTGCGCCCGGTCATCGTAACCAAGCAGATCGGCTTGCTCTCGGGACCTTTGTTCATCAAGCGGCCGCCGCTCATTTTGTAAACCGCGACGTTGAGTCGCGAAAACAGCTTCGCGCCGAGGCGAATGAGCTTTTCGTACTTGACGGGGATCTTCGCGACGTCTTCGCGCCGGGTTTTGACGTACTCGAACTGCGCCATCGGTCGACCGTAGCATCATTGGTGACGAGGACTATCGACCGACGTTCGATAGGACGCACCGGGACGTTGCGCCGCTCTTTTCGAATCGGTATTCTCGGCGAACCCCGGACCTTGCTCTGTCCCAGTTTTCTTTAGGGAGGCTGCCATGACCCGAGCTATCTGGTTGATTTCCGTCGGGGCAATCGTGCTTGCGGGCTGCAAGCCCGCACAACCATCGCCCTCCAACCCTTCCAAGATCCAGGGCGAACGAGGCCCCTTCACCGAGGCGACCAAGGCCCCCTTGTTCGAGGGCCTCGGCGATTTCAATCACCCGATTACGACTTCGAACCCCGCGACGCAGCGCTATTTCGACCAAGGCATGGTTCTTTCATTTGGCTTCAATCATGCGGAGGCCGAGCGATCGTTTCGCCATGCTGCGGTCCTCGACGAAGCCTGCGCGATGTGCTGGTGGGGCGTCGCGTATGTGCTGGGGCCCAATATCAATGCCCCGATGTCTCCCGAAGCGGGGCCACAAGCGTGGGAAGCGCTGGAACGCGCCCGTGCGCTCGCACCTGGCGTGAGCCCCCAAGAGCAGGACTACATCGCCGCGCTTGCGACGCGCTACGTCGAGGCACCCACGGAAGACCGAGGCGCTCTCGACGAGGCGTATGCAGAGGCGATGAAGGCGTTGAGCGCCAAGTACCCGGATGATGTAGACGCCCAGGTGCTGGCCGCCGAAGCGTTGATGGACCTTCACCCGTGGAACTTTTGGGATCTCAAAAGCGGCGAGGCGCGCCCTTGGACTCCGGAGATCGTGGCCATTCTCGAACGCGTGCTCGAGCAGGCACCGGATCACCCGATGGCTCACCACCTCTACATCCATCTGGTCGAAGCCTCGCAACAACCCGAGCGCGCCCTTCGCTCCGCCCAGCGTCTTCCAGAGCTGACGCCGGGCGCGGGGCACCTCGTTCACATGCCGGCGCACGTCTACATCCGCGTAGGGGACTACCACGAAGCCTCCAACGCCAACGAAGCCGCGATCCAAGCCGACCAGGCCTACATCACGCAGTGTCGTGCGCAAGGGGTCTACCCGCTCGCATACCATCCGCACAACTACCACTTCCTTTCGCGCACCGCTTCACTCGAGGGCCGAAGCGCAAAAGCGCTCGATGCCGCCAATCGCATGAAGGCACACGTGCCTCCCGATGCGATGCGTGAGCCCGGGTTGACGACCTTGCAGCACTACTGGGTGACTCCGCTCTACGTCATGGCGCAGTTCGGAATGTGGGATCGAATTCTCTCGTATCCCAAACCCGAGGAGGACTTGGTGTACCCAATTGGTGTTTGGCGTTACGCCCGCGGCCTTGCGTTCGCCGCCGAGGGCCAGCTCGAAAAAGCCAAGACCGAGCTGACGGAGCTTCGAAAGGTCGTCATCGACGAAAGGCTCGAGGGAGTGACGGTCTGGGACATCAACAGCGCCCGGAGCCTGATGCGGATTGCCGAGCGTGTCCTGGCTGGCGAGATCGCTGCCAAGCGCGGGCAGTGGAACCGTGCGATTGCGCTCCTCAAGAAAGCCGTCGAGCTCGAAGACGCGCAGAACTACGACGAGCCTCCGACCTGGTATTCGTCGACACGGAATGTGCTCGGGGCCATCTACTTACAGGCCGGCAAGCCCAAGGCTGCAGAACGCGTCTATCGCGAAGACCTAGCGGTGTTCCCCCACAACGGGTGGGCGCTCTTCGGTCTCTTGCAAGCGCTTGAAGCGCAGAAAAAGCGCGCGGCGGCAGCGGAGGCGAAGAGGCAATTTCAAGCCGCTTGGTCGAGGGCCGACATCGAGCTGACGGCGTCTTCGTTTAGGTAGCATTCGGCAGGGATCCTCTCCCGACCGACTGCTCTAGCTCCTTGCCCGCACGTGCGAATTCGACCACGATCGGCGCCATGCGGCTGTGCTTTGCGTTTCTCATTTCCAGCCTCCTCGGCTGCTCGGACAGCAGCACCGACAGCGCCCCGAGAGGCCCCGGTCAGGCGGAGTGGACGTTAGTTCCGACGGCGGAGGTCGCGGACGAGTGCGGCCTCGATCCGCAGTTGCTCGAGCAGGCGAACGTCGGGCTCGATCGGGCCTACGCGGTCGTACGGTACGGGAGGCTCTGCCACGAATACTATCCAACGCGCCTCTATCCTGGGGGCGTCGACCAGGAAGAAATCGTGTTTTCAGCAGCCAAGACTCTCGCAGCTGTGCTCACCGGCGCGGCCGTATACCGAACCAGAGACGTCGAGCGTACGGGTCGAAAGACGGGACCGCTCCGCGACACCGATCGCATCGACCACTGGCTCGACTCGTTCACTTTCAATCCGGATGCGCAGGTCGGCCACGTGCTCGGAATGGTAGGGCACAACGAGGACTTGAGCTCCCCAGATCTCGACTTCACCTACGACGCCATTGGCGACATGCAGATCAATCGCCTCAACGACGTAGTCGCGACGGCGATCGCGCAAGATCCCGCGCTTGGATCGAGCGTGCACGAGTTTCTGGTGCGCTTCCTGTTCGAGCCCCTGGGCATGCAGCAATCCGATTGGAGCGGGGATGCGCCGGACAAAAACTTCGCGCTCGGCTGGAGGAGCACCGCGCGGGACATGGCCCGCCTCGGTCTATTGATATTGGACGGGGGTCTTTGGTCGGGTGAGCGTCTCGTGAGCGAAGAATGGATGTACAAGATGACCCACCCCTCGTTCGAGCTCGCGAACACGGGGTACGGTTATCTCACTTGGCTCATCGCGCGATCGAACGCGGACAACGACGATGGGCTACCGAAAACCACCGAGCCCAACGCCGAATGCACGCCCTCGGCCATCTGGAACGAATTCCCCCACGGGCTCTCCGAATCACCGGATTGCAATTACATCCCGCCATGGGACTGCGGCCAAACGTTCGATGTCGGCGTGTGGTACGCCGCGGGGCTCATGGGGAACTACATCGTCGGCCACCCCGGCCTCGACATGGTTTTGGTGGTCAAGAACATAGGGAGCAACAGCCAACATCGGGTCTGGGACGCCATTCGCCCAGCGCTGGTCGCGCTCGATCCGATGTTTGCCGGCGACGAAGAGGCGTTCTGCGAAGCCTACGCGGCCGGCGATTACGCGCCCGACCTCTGAGCGACGACAGCTCACCGAACACCGGGCATCAGGCGGTAACGCCGTTCTCACTTCTGGTCGAGCTCAGTGGGCTCTCGTTCGCCTCGTCTTGGCGTGTTGCGCACCTCGATGATCTCGGCTGTCACCTCGCCCTTTGGGCGCTGAACTGTGATCTCGTCTCCGACCTTTCGGGACAGGAGCGACTTTCCAACCGGCGAGTCCATGCTGATCCACTTCTTTTGCGCGTCTGTCTCGTCGGGCCCGACGATGCGGTAGGTTTGCGATCTGCCGTCCTCGTGTTCGATGGTGACCCAGCTTCCAAAGTACACCTTTCCGTCGTCGGGAGGCATCTCGTCGACGATGGTTAGAACCTTCAGTCTCTGCCCCAAGAAGCGAAGCCGTCGATCGATCGCTGCAAGGCGCTGCTTGCTGTATTGGTACTCCGCATTCTCCGAGCGGTCACCTTCAGCCGCCGCGACTTGCACAGCCTTGGCCATCTTCGGGCGATCGACATTCCACAGTCGATCCGCCTCTTCCTCGAAGCGGCGGTACCCCTCAGGCGTGATGTAGCCGGGTGTCCCCGAGGTATCGGATCGTGTGCGTCGTCGCGACATGATTGCGTCTGCCAGATCAATTCTGTACCAGGTCAGCGCCGCCGAGCCACAATCATCGGCCCCAGCGCAAACACCCCTAGCAAAGCGAGGTACACGCCTCCGGACACCGGATCTCGCGAGTCGACGTACTCTGCGAGCTCCATTCCCCGGAGCCCGAGCACCAGCGTCAGCTCGGCGACCCCGAGAAGCCCGAGCGCGAACCCGCCGGTGAGTAGCAGCGAAGCCGTGGATCGGAGCTCAAACCGCGGCACGACCCAGCGCGCGGCGACCACGATCACGACGAGCATCAGCGGCGCCTCGAGAAGCTCCGCCCACCGCCCGCCGACCCGCGGCACCAACCAGAGAGTGCGGACCACGCCGAGCACGAACCCGGCACTGAACACGAGACCAAAATAAGTCGCTCCAGCCTTGATGAGCTTCATGCGAGAAACCTCGAGTAACCGGGCTCACTCGACGATGCGAATCAGGTGTGTGGAAGCCGTCGTGAGGTGGGTGTCGTCGATGGCGCGCAACGAGGCTTCGACGTCTCCTTCACGCGCGTGGTGCGTCAACATGGCAATCGTTGCGGTGCCCTCGTCGCTGTCGTCGAGGTCTTGAACCATCAGCTCGATCGAGATGCCCGCATCTCCGAGCTTGCCCGAAAGCGCCGCGAGCACCCCGGACTCGTCCCGCACCGAAAAGCGAAGGTAATAGCGGGACGATAGATCGGCGATCGGCTGAATCTTCTGGGTCCCCTCGGACGGGAGGTGCCATGTCCTCATGGGCGCGCCGGCAAGGGAGTTTTTCGCGATGTCGATGATGTCGCCGGCAACGCTGGTTGCCGTGGGATGGGCGCCGGCCCCGAGGCCCGAAAGGAAGCTAGGCCCCACCATCTCACCCTGAATCGCGACCGCGTTGAGCGCACCTTCGACGTGCGCGAGCGGATCGCTTTTGGGAACCAGCGCAGGATGGACCCGCAGATCCAATGCGCCGGATTCGAGCCGTTCTGCAACAGCCAGCGGCCGAATCGCGTAGCCAAATCTCCGCGCGTACTCGATGTCACGCGGATCGACCTTGTCGATACCTTCGGTCGGGATCTCGATGGGCAGCACACGCGCCCCGAATGCAAGACCGGCGATCAGCGCCAGCTTGTGACCAGCGTCGCCGCCCGTGATGTCGAGCGTCGGGTCGGCCTCGGCGAACCCAGCCTCTTGCGCGGCTTTTAGCGCGTCGCCAAACGCAGCCCCATCGTTCGCCATGCGTGACAAGATGTAGTTGCTCGTTCCGTTGATGATGCCTCGGACGGAACGAATGTGATCCGAAGCAAGCGACTCCCGGATCACGCGGATGACGGGGATGGCGCCAGCCACAGCAGCCTCGAAATAGAGATCGCAGCCGTTGGCTTCGGCAAGCTCGAACAACGCCGCCCCTCGTTCGGCGAGGAGCGCCTTGTTGGCCGTGACGACGTGCTTCTTGGCGTTGAGCGCCGCTCGCACCAAGCGATCGGCCACCTCGACCCCGCCGATCAGCTCGACGACGATGTGGACATCATTTCGCTTGACGACGTCGAACGCATCGTCGAGCAACGCAATGCTCGGGTCTTGCGCACGAACGAGCTCGAGCCGAGCCGGATCTGTGTCCGCTACTGCAGCGAGCCTGATGGGGGCCCCCGCTCTTGCGTGGATCACGTCCGCATGTTGCAGCAAAGCCTTCACGACCCCCTCGCCGATCACGCCGCAACCACAAAGCCCAACCCGGATTTCGCGTTCCAATGTCTAACCTCCGAGAAACGCCCACGGTAGCACGGGGTTCGGTTTCCCCAAAAACGAGGCAAGAAGTCTGAGCGCCCTATTGCAGGTTTCGCTGCACGAACTCCAAGAGCGGCGCGATTACGTTGTTCGTCTCGTCGTCTTCGGCAGTCACGATGTCGACGTGACTGAAGCCCTCGGAGATGTGTACCTCGTAACCGCCGGCGGGACCGCCAAACGTCGGAAATGCGGTATTGGGCTGCTGGCGATCGACGATGCGGGGGGTGGTCCCATCGCAGCTCGGGGCGGCGCAGGGAGCGAGTGTATCGGCGTAGCCGAGCATCCTAGCGGGCACGGGGACGAACCCGTTACTGCCACCAAACGCGATCACCGGGATGTCGACGTTTTGCGCTTGAGTGCGGTTCTCGATGTCAGACCGGCCACGACCCGCCGGCGGCGGTGCCGATAGCGGCGTGGAATCAAGCCCCAACCCCGAGGTCACGCCCAGGCCCGAGCTTGGGTAGTACCAATCCGAGAAGTTCGTTTGTCCTCGGTAGAAGGTCGGCATCATCCGCCCTTCGAGGTCGGTGGACTCTACTTCTTGGCCCCACACGCCTGTTTCAGCGATGTCGGTTGGAGCGGGACCGTTGTCGGTCAACACCTCGGCGGGCAGCTCGTCCCCGTAGTTGAGCCAGGTGCGAACGCCATCTTCAGTCGGGCCGATCGCGCCGAGCGACGTGGCCACGAACCCCGCCAGGGCTGCGGCCGCGCCATCGTCATCCAAAAACAAGCCGATGAGTGCGGTCGATGTGGCCGGCTCCGTACCGAGCAAGAGGGTCAATGCCGATAGCTCTGGCACCTGCGCGACGGCGTTGTTGCCTTCGACGCCGTTTTGGTCTGCCTGCAGAATCGAGGTCCCGGTGTCGCCTTGTACGTCGGCTTCGAGCGCGGCCACTTCGGAGACCGCCAACAATTGCGGTGAGAGCAGGTTTGCGACCACGGAATACGCAGTCTCCGGCTCTGTGCACGACGTATTGGCAAAGGCCACGCAGTCCGTCGCCTCGGTCGCGAGCGCACACGGGGTCTCGCCGTCGATGCACCTGGGTTCCCCGCTTCGCACGGCGCCGTAGAGCCCACCATCGAAAGCCGCTTCAATGCGGTCGAGCGTCTCCTCGCTCGGAGCCTCTTCGGACAGGCTCCCGCCCCCCCCTTCCAGCATGACCAGACCCCGGACCTTTGCGTAGCCCGGCTCCGCCGGCCCGTCGCCCACATTCAAGTTGGTCGCCGCGTATCGCGCGGTGTAGCCCGTGCCCGCCGAGTGGCCGCCGAGAAACACGTTGGCATTGCGCGCGGTGCTCCTTGCGGCTTCGACGACAGCATCGATGTCTTGGGAGTGCACCAATGTGGTCCATTGCGCCATGAAGGCCAAATCATCTGTGGTGTTGTAAAAGATCGCGCGGCGACCTAGCTCGGACGCAAGCGTTTCGCCTAGCTCGAGACCGAGCTCCCCTCCAAACAAAAAGTCGAGCCCGATCGCGGGGTCTTGGTCGCGTTCGGACAGGTCCAACCCCACCGTGTCTTCGAGTTGGTTCGAGCGCCGATCGATCGCCCAGGTCTCTAAGACCAACGATGCCTCTTTCGCCCGCCGTGCCAGGCTCTCGGCGAGTACCGCAAATGTCGACGCGCCACCCTCGAAACCGGGCACCAGGACCACGATTGCATCCGGCTGGCTGTCGGCTTGGTCGGACAGGTAGTACCGGGTGTAGCGTGCGTTGTTGAGGTCGAAGTCACTACTACCGAACATCTCGATCAGACGAAGATTGGTCACGACGACTCCTGGGCTACCGGGCGTGTGTGCGGGTTGCGCCGTGCTCGGCACATCGACGGTCTCTTGCTCAAACGACGATTGGTCCGGCATGCCGCCGGCACCACCGCTCCCGCCACTACCACCAGTACCTTCTTCGTCCGTGCAGGCGGACACCAGGGCAAGCGAAAGCAAACATGCGACGAATCGAACAATCGATGACATATGGAGGCCCCTAAGCTGCAAATCGCAGGCCAGCAACCCGGCCTGAGTTGGCTACGCCGAAAGCGAAGACGCCTCGGGGCGCCGCTCGTGCTGCATTCAGGCGATTGAACGCCATTTCACTGACTGAGCCCATCGTTTGCCGCCTTACTCCTGAAGCCCGAAGTACGCGATGTACTCCTCGAACAGCGCGCGATCTCGAATGGGATCGATGCCGAAATCCTCTGGCGTGTAGGTGTGTGAGCCGTGCTTGTCGCGGGGGTTGGTTTTCATGAAGTCACGCATTTTCGCGTCAACTTCGCCGCTCAGCTCGAAGCCGAAGTGTGTGTACATGCGGCGCACGACGTCGAGGGGATCGGCAACCGTCTCGCGCAGCTTGACGTCGAAGAACTGATAGCCTCGGTCTGCAAACCGCTTTCGTTGCTCGAGCGCCACGTTGACGAGCTTTGCCCACCAGTCGAGTTGCTGGCGGCCGATTTCGTAAGGATCGATGTGATCGGTGCTTGCGCCTCGCAACATCGCGGTGAGGCTTGCGACGGACGCGCAGACCTTGATGGGATCGCGGTGCGTGTGGACGATGCGCGCGTCTGGGTACACCTCAAAAAGTGTATCGATTTTATTCAAGTGCGCCGGTGATTTCAAAACCCAGCGCCCTCCGCGCACACCGCCCGACTGGACATGTTGTAAGAAGCGCTTGTGGTACTGGTAGGTCGAGCGCATGTCAGCGTCGTCTAGCCAGGCTTGATACGAGGGCACGTTGAATTGCACCTGGAGCTGCTCGGACATGAAACATTGGGTGAAGATGGCGACGCACTCTTCCGGCTGGGTCGCGCTCATCGGATGCATCGCTTCGAAACCGGGCACGAGCTCGAAGAGTTGATGGAGAGTCTTCTGCGTCGTGGCAATGCGTGGGTCGCCTTGCCAGGTCTCGGGGGTCGCCGGCGGAACCGGGTGCTGAACCTCCCAGGCTAACGGCGAGCGATTGGCGGGATCCTGCTCGAGCACGGAGTGGAGAATGGTGGTGCCCGTTCGGGGCAGGCCAATGATGAAAAGGGGCGCGATGATCTGTTCCTGCTCCACCTCGGGATGCTTCTTGCGCCACTGCACGACTTGCAAGCGGTTGACCAGGTTGTCGACCGTATAGCCCTGGACCATCAGGCGACCGAGGAGAGTCAGCTCGGCTTCTTCCTCGGCGCTTTCGAGGAAACGTCGAAGGCCTTCGCGAAAGTCATCGCCACCAAAGTCGGAGCTGCCGGCCCTGGCGATCGCCTTGTCGACCAGGCGCTCCGCGTCGAGCTTGATCGGCCGGAGGCCAACGGCATGGACGGCGCGCCCCACGAAGTTCATCACCTTGACCGGCAACGGACGGTGTGGCTCGCCGACCCGGATTTCCTTGGCCTGGGTCATGTCTTGCCCATGACCGAATCCATCAGCTCATCGCCGTACATCATGCGATTGAGCTCCTCGAAGTCGTCGCCTTGCGGGATGCTCATGCCACCACAGACGCCGAGGATCTGACCCGTCACCCATTTGCCTGTGTCGGCAGAAAGATAGACGACCGCATCGCCGACCTCCTCCGGCGCTCCAGGACGGCCGAGAGGCGTGTGCGCGACCAGGCCATCGAGGAACTCTTGGCTGAAGTTGTCCCGAAGCGCCTCTGTATCGATGTAGCCCGGCGCAATGCAATTCACGCGAATCTGGAACGGCGCCAGCTCCACCGCGGCGCAGCGCGTGAGCATTTCGAGGCCGGCCTTGCTCGTGCTGTAGGGAGCCATCCATTTCTCGACCTTCGAGCCGCCCACCGAGGAGATCGTGACGATGCTCCCGCCGCCATGGTCCTTCATCGAAAGGGCTGCGTGCTTGATGCAGGTCGCCGTACCGACGATGTTGAGCTCGCAGCAGAACTGCCAGGCGTCGACCGGCGCATCGAGGATGGGGCCGGGATAGCCGCTTCCCGCGTTTGCGGCCAGGATATCGAGACCGCCGTCGCCTGCCGCAGCTTTCACCGCGGCAACGACTTCATCTTCGACCGTGATGTCGCAGACCTGAAACGAAACCTTCCCCCCCGGCACGATCTTTTTCAATCGACCGATCGCCTCTTCAAGCACGTCGTCGCGACGTCCTACTATGAGCACTTTCGCGCCATGCTCGAGAAGGCGCTGCGCGCATCCAAACCCGACTCCGGTGCCGCCACCGGTCACCAATGCTCGTCTTCCAGTTAGTTGCATCGACGGTCTCCTCTAATTGGTGTTCACGTCAGGTTCGGCGACCCGCTCCACGCTACGCGCGTCGAGTTGAGCTTGGGCGTTCCCGACACTTCGGGAGCCTCGAAGTAGCTGCGACCCCATCGCGCCCATGCGCGGTGGCCCACACTTATAGAAGTAAGTTTCAAAAAAGACAATTTCGTTCTATATTCCTGGCATGTCTCAAGCCGCGGCACGCGCCAAGAGCGCGAAAACCGCCATGTACCGCCAGCTCGTCGTCGACGCGGCAGAGCGACTCTTCGCCGAACATGGCTACGAGGCGACCAAGATCCAGGAGATCGCCGCTGATTCGGGGCTTTCTCTCGGCACTTTGTACTCCGTGTTCGACGGCAAGGCGGGCGTCTTCGAAGCGATTCACCAGGACCGCCTCGGGGAATTGTTTTCGCTCGTCGAGGCGGCGCTGGCCAACGGCGGTTGCGCCTTCGACCGCTTGATGCAGAGCAATCGAGTGTTTGTTCGGTGGCTCGGTGAGCACCCCGACTTTCTTCGCATTCACATCCACGGCAGCGGCGCGTGGGCGTCCGACCCCTCCAACGCGACCGACGGACAGGCGAGTGCCTGGCGACGCGGGGTCGACCTGCTCGCCATGGCGATTGCGGCTGCAATGAAGGAAGGATCAGTGTACGAGGGCGACCCATTGGCCTTGGCGCGCGTGGTGGTGGCGGTGCAGCAGGTGCTGTTTTCCGCATGGGTCGAGTCCGGCCTCGAGGAAGACGCCGATTGCGTGGCCGATCAAATTGAGCTCCACCTGGGGCGACTGCTGCGAAAGCGCGAGCCATGAGAGGCGCGGCGCAGATCGATAGCGCTCCGTTTGATGTGCATGGACTGAAGAGCCCGCCAATAGTGTCCGGCGGCCTGCCGTTGCTCGGCCACACGGTCGCGTTCGGGCGCGACCCGGTAGGGCTGCTGCGGCGGGCCTACGACGAATGCGGGGCGGTCGCGCAGTTCAAGTTGCTTGGCAAAAACGTGACCGTGTTCACCGGACCGGAACCGCATGAGTCCCTTTTTCGGTTACCCGACGAGGTCTTGGACCCGCGCGAAGCCTACAAGATGATGATTCCCGTATTCGGTAAAGGCGTCGTCTACGATGTCTCGCCCGAACGCATGATGGAGCAGCTCCACATGCTGCATCCAGCGCTTCGCAACAAGCGGATGCGGACCTACACGGAAATTATCGCCGAGGAAGCGGAGCTCGCGATCTCCAAGTGGGGTGATGCGGGCGAAGTCGAGGTCTGCGACTTTTTTGGAGTGCTCACGAGTTACACCTCGAGTCGTTGCTTTTTAGGCAAAGAATTCCGAGATGAAATGAGCGAAGAGTTCGCGCACGTGTACTCGGACCTCGAGGCGGGGATCGTGCCGCTGGCGTATATCAACGCGCATTTGCCAATACCGGCGTTCCGAAAGCGCGACAAAGCGCGCGCTCGTCTCGGGGAAATGGTGTCTGAAATCATTGCGCGCCGTCGGTCGAAGGGGAGCGTCGGCCAGGATTTCATTCAGACGCTGATGGATTCGCAGTACAAAGACGGTACCACGCTCACCGACCATGAAATCACCGGCATTCTCATCGCGAACATGTTCGCCGGACACCATACGAGCTCGGTCACGACGGCATGGTCGCTGCTCGAGTTGTTGCGCCAGCCGGATTACTACGAGAAGGTGTGCGGCGAGGTTCGCAACCGGTTCGGAAACGGTGAAGCGTACTCGTTTGACGCGATGCGCGACATCGAGCGCACCGAGTGGGCCATCAAAGAGGCCCTTCGCATACATCCGCCGCTCTTCATGTTGTTTCGAACCGCGATGGAAGATTGCGAGGTCTACGGTTACCAGGTCAAGAAGGGCGATTGGGTCTGTGTGTCCCCCATCGTCGCGCATCGCGATGACACGGTGTTTCGAGATGCGCTTCGATACGATCCGGATCGCTATGGACCTGGCCGTGAAGAAGATCGTCGGCCGTTTGCGTACATCTCTTTTGGCGGGGGCCGGCACAAGTGTCTGGGCAGTGCCTTCGCCCTCCTGCAAATGAAGGTGATCCTGGCCGTTCTGCTCAACCATTACGATTTCGAGTTGACCGGCAACCCGATCGAGACCGACTTCGGTCGCGTCGTGCTGGGACCCAAGCCCCCAATCCACGTTCGCTACGAAAAGAGGAGTTGACCATGCCCGCCTTCCCCCGCGAAGAACTCGAAGAGATGATGGACCGTTGGCTCGAAGCCAACAAGAATGCCGAGCGCGAAGGCAACTGGAGCAAGTACCTCGGCGTGCATTACACCGACAACGCCGTCTACCGCTGGAACATGGGCCCAAACGAAGAGTTTTGGGCGCGGGGCATCGACGAGATCCGCGATGTCGCGCTCGGTTACCAGATGAAAGGCTTCGAGAACTGGAGCTACCCCTACGACACGATCCTGATCGACGACAAGCAAGGCCAGGTCGTTGGCTTCTGGCGGCAACTCGCGCCCTACAAGCGACCCGACGGCAAGCCTTACGAAATCGCCGGCGTCGGCGGTTCGTGGTTCAAGTACGCGGGCGACTTCAAGTGGAGCTGGCAGCGGGACTTTTTCGATCTTGCCAATGTGAAGTCGTTATTCTTCGAGCTCGCGGGCGCTGGGCATCTCAACGCAACCATTCGCGAAAAAATGCACACGCAAGCCATGGGCAAGCTGATGCCGGGCCACGAAAAACTGCGCGAAGAGCCAAGCCGGATCGAAAAGATCAAAAACTCACTCGCGATCGCCAGGATCGCCCTCTTTGGGTAAGCGCGGCTGAGGGGCGCTTCCTCAGGGCGACAACGGACGAATCTCATGACCATTCCCGCCGTCGACTTCGAGCGCGTCGAAA
>JBFICQ010000005.1:0-33890 GCA_041581895.1 Polyangiales bacterium
AGCGATGGAGAGGTCTAGAGCGTTCTCGCCGCCGAAGTCGTCGAAGTGATACTCACCACTGCGACACCAGGTCTCACTTACGAAGCGAGCATCGGGCGAAATCGGCTCGCAGTTCCTGTACGGGTCGACGAATCTCCCGCCGACCGAGGCGCCGAGACGCCTACCGTCGAGCGTTAGCGCGGGGTACTTGGCTCGCGCTGTCGCGGTGGCGTCTGGAGGCGGGGGGCGCCAGTTGGGGTCGTAGTCGTACTTGTTCGCGCAAACCAAGGCGAGCCAGGCGGCGACGGCTTCTTCGGGTCGACCCGTTTCGTTGAGCGTGTACCCGATCAAGTAGTAGACACCGTCGGAGCGCTCGTACTTCGGGAAGCGACGGGCCAGGTCTTTGTAGAGCTCGATCGTCGGTCTGAAGTCGGGCGCATTCGGAAGGCTGTCCTCGGCCGTGGGATCTCCTGCCTCCCGTGCGGCCTGAGCGCGGTCGTAGAGCTGTTGAAACTCGATGGCGCTCTGCTCGAAATAGAGCTCGCCCAGCCGAAACATCGCATCGGGGCTATACCTCGGATGATCGGGATAGCGGCGAATGAATTCCTCGAACATGCGGATCGCGTCTTGCCGCGCCTCGTTGAAGGCTTTGTCCTCAGCTTCGATTTGTGCGCCGTACCAGCGATCGCGCGCACGCCGTCGCTGCAAGTACTCACGGCGTACGAGTGAGGTCACGGTCTCCCGATACGCTCCGCCACTCTCGAGGAACCGCTCGACTTCTCCCTCGAGCTGCCGCAACCCCTCGAGCTGTTGCTCCGTGGGCCTCGGCCTTTCGTCCACGACGCGCTTCTTGGTGTCCTGCAGGAAGGGCGGCAGGGTCGTGTCGGTCGTGCCCTCCCACGGGGTCGATTCGACGTCCTCAGTTCGAGGAGCGTCGCGATCCGGCTCAGGTTCCGCGGGCTCGGGCTCGACCGGCTCGGGGTCCGACGGCTCGGGTTCGGTGTCTTGTGCGGTGGCCGAAAGGGTCACCGGCAGCAAGGCCCCGCAAAGGGCGAGCCCCATGAGCCGTGCTCGCGTCATCGACCCCCCTCCGAACCGTTCATCTGGTCCATCACGTCACGGAACTCGTCGTCGAGCGCTTGTATTTCGCGCGCACGCTCCCGAGTCAGAGCGTCGATTCGGAGCCGGTGGTCTTCGCGTTTGGCCCAGGCGACGTCGATCTTGCCAACGTCGGCCCGCATGACCAGCTCGTAAAAGCGGCGTCGGATGCGCTCGAAATTGAGGTACGCGATCGCGCCAACCACATCCTCCGTCTCGCCTTCGAGGGCCCGCAGCGCGCGGCGGTAGCGCGATAGGTTTCGCGTCTCTTCGTCGACCACGGTCAACATCTGCGAAACCCTCTTTTCGACAACCGCGTCGACCTCGGTGTCGCGTCGATCGAGAAGTCGCTCCGCCGCGGCGATCCGCCGGTAGGCGTCGTCGAACGCTGCTCCGCCCGAGCCTGCGATCTCGCGCTCTCGTTGGATCAAGTCGTTAAATCTGGAACGCTCGAGTGTGTCGGATTCGTATCGCTTGTCACCGACACCGACGTGGATTCGCCCAACCTCGAGGCGCCGTCGGATCCAAACCAATCGTTCCTCGTAGTCGGCGATTTCGGCCTGGTGCCCCGCGAGCTGCGCTTCGAGGGCTGCCCGGTCGACCTTGTTGGGATCGACCGATGCCATCCCGATTTTCGAAGCGACGATACGCGCTTCCAGGCCCAAGATCTCGATGCGAAGCCCGTGGAGCTCGCGCTCCAGCGCTCGGTACTCCTCGAGCGTCTCCAAATCTCGGTCGACGAAGTCCTCGGTGTCGACGGGCATCTTCATGACCTTGGCTTGGAGCGCTTTGCGCCGGGCACGAATCTGGTCGGCCTGCGTCGCTCCGCGGCCGAGAGCCCGTTCCTCTCTGTCGAGGTAGGCACCGCGAAGCTGAGCGAGTCGATTGCGAAACCCGGTCGTCCTTTCGCGTTGACGTCGAAGGTCCGAGAACACCGCCAGCCGATTGGGCGCTGCGAGGGCCGCGGTAATACGGGCTGCGAGCTCGTCGGTCTCCTCCACGAGCTCCATCGCCTCGCTCAGATCGGCCAGGACACCCAGCGCGCGCTGGTAGTCGCCTTCGAGTCGCACCCATTGGCGCGCGCTCTCTGGGAGAAAGGCGTCAATGTCGAAGTCGGTTAGGTTTTGGCGGACAAGTCTCCTGAAGTACGCGGGTAAGTCGGGATGCTCGAGCCGCGTCCGATCGAGCTCCGCGCTGATTGGGCCGAACTGCTCTCGAACCTCCTGGAAGACCGCATCGGCCTCGTTGTAGCGGGCCGCGCGTGCCAACAGCTCTCCTCGCAGCACCTTGCCGTCCGCGTTGAGCGGACTTTCCGGTGCCGCAATCGACAATACCTCGAGCGCCCGCTCGGCCTGGACCGCGTCGCCCATCGCGATGTACGTCCAAGCGAGCTCGTATTGCGCCGTGTCGAATCGCTGCGAGGTTTGGGCGACGGCCCGATACGCGTCGACGGCCTGCTCGAGTTGGTCGGTCTCGTAGTAGAGCCTCGCCAAGGCGAAATAGGTCAGCTCGATGACTTCGGCTTCAGCTTCGTTGGCAGGCTCTTGGCCGAGAACGGCGCGGAAGGCCGCGATCGCATCGATGTATTCGGCGCGAAGAACGTGAATCGTACCGACGAAGTATTTTGCTCGGAGCGAATATGCATTTCCACTCGGAATGGCGAGAAAAGCTTGACGCGCCTGCTCGAGACGGGCTTGATCGATGCCGCGAATCGCTCGATCAGCTGGCGTGTTGAGCACTTGTTCGACTGGAACGGCGCGGTTGTAGAGGTACTTTGCGCGGAAGTACGCAGTCGTCGCCGATAATGTGGAGGAGGGGAGCGTCTCCAGCCGGGCGAAATGAACGTCGACGCCCTGGAAGTCCTGGGTCTCAATCGCGATTTCGATCAGCCGACTGAGTGACCGTTCGAGATACGGCGAGAATTCGGGATCCGTCCCACGGGCGATGACCTGTTCGTAACGACGCCTCGAGCCGAGGGTGTCGCCAGCGAGGAAGAGCGACTCACCGAGAAGGAAGAGCGCCTCGGGGTACGCGCGATGCGTCTGGTAGTGCTCAACGATGTCGGTGAACAGGATCGCCGCACGCAGGTAGTCTTCCAGACGAAGGTAAAGCTCTCCGTCGGTGAGGCGCTCTTCGACAAACGTGTCGGTTTTCCGAGTGTCGACGGGGACGGGCCTGCTGATCAGCCGTTGTACGTCGGACTCGACGTTGGCCAAGTCGCGATTGAGCATGTTGAGGTCCTGAGCGGCAACGGACGAGGCCGACGCAAGAAGGCCTGCCGCCAAGGCTATCCCCAGGCCGCCTTGCCAAGCTCGCCCCCAGCCGAGTTGTGGTGAGGGCGGCGATGGAGTCGCCCCACGGCGTCGCATTACCGAACGCCCTCACCCTCTGTTTCGGATCGGGCCTGGCGCTCGATCCGCTCGATGAAACGCACCGCTGGGCGTTCTTCGAGGGGAGTCGTGGGGCCGCCCTTTTCGTAGCCGACAACGACCAGACTCGCGACGCGCCCTTCGGGAACCGAAAACGTGTAGGTGGATCGAACTTTGAAGCGATAGCCTTTCAAATAGGAGAACACGCCATAGCCGTGTCCACGGTACTCGAGATTCACCGTCAGTGTGTGCTCTCCGGGAACGATGCTGCCGTTGTAAACCTCGAACTCTTTCTGCTCGCCTATGGCGCCCTCTTCATCGGCCTTGGTGAAGATCGGGGCGCCGTCGAGCGCGTACATCACGCGCACGAGCTTGAAGCCCTCGGACATCCGGTTCTCGTGGACGATCACCGCTTGTCCACCTCCAACCACCCCCTCGAGCACGGTCTCGGCGAGCAACGAAAGGCGGGCCTTGGAACGGAAAATCTGCTCTTTGAGCTCGTTGATCCGCTGCTCCAGATCCCGAAGTCGCACCGCATAAGTGCCGGCGTCGATCGGCTCCGCTGCGGCAGGTGCCGGTGCCGGCGCGGCTTCGTCCGGTGTTGGGGCCGACGCATCCGGCGCCGGCTCTTCGGTTTGAGCTCCCGCTACGACACCGCCGCCCCAAAGGCACGCCAGTAGGACTGAAAGCGCAACTTTCCCGCGCATCGCGATTCCCCTCTAAGTGACCACCATCTGAAGCGAAATTGCCCCCTTGTGGTCTTCGCGCTTATACCAAAGCGCCAGCACGCGGGTCAATGAAGGTCGAGGGTGTCACGGGGCCGCGCGATCGACGAGAATCGCTGAATTGTCCTTCACTTGGGTGGGGGCGATCGAGTAGATCTTCCAGCACGGTCAACCGTCGATCCATGGGTGACTCGAACATGCATCTGCTGGCGGTGGAATGCGGGAGCGCGTCGTGAGCGATCCGGCCGACGAAGACTTGCTTGGCGCCTATCGAGCCGGCGAAAACGGCGCCTTCGAAACGTTGCTCATTCGATACCGACGGCCGCTCTTCAACTTCCTTCTGCGATCGGTGCGCGACCGCGGGAAGGCCGAAGAACTCTACCAAGATGTCTGGATGCGCGTCATCGAGCGGTGCGACGAGTTCCGGGGGGACGCCAAGTTCTCGACATGGCTGTACACGATCGCTCGAAACCGCTGCGTAGACCATCAGCGCAAGATGGTCTTTCGTCGCCACGCCTCCCTCGATGCCACCGCCCCGGGCTCGGCCCAAACGCTGGGCGAGCGGGTTCCCAACCCTGGCCCTTCGACCGATCGCCTGGCGATGCGAGGAGCCCTCCAAATTCGAATCGCCGAGGAGGTGGAACAGCTTCCCGAGGACCAACGAGAGGTGTTTCTTCTACGGCAGGTCCAAGGCCTTGCCTTCAAAGAGATCGCCGAGATCGTCGGGGTGTCCGCCAATACGGTCAAGAGCCGCATGCGGTATGCGCTCGAGCGCTTGCAGAACGGCTTGAGCGACCTCGAGGAGCACGTGCGCGAACTGGAGCCGCAGAAACATGAACTGTGAGCAATGCGAAGAGCAGGTCTTTGAGTTGATCGAACGCGAGGCGGTCGACCCGGCGGGGGTGCGCGAGATTCTGGATCGCTGTCCGAACTGCCGCGTGTTGTTCGACGAGATGAAGGCGGCGCTCGTGGCGGTCGACCAACTTCCACTGGAGGATCCCCCAACACGGATCGATGCCGACATCCTCCGCGCCGCAATGATGCGACGTGGGAAGGTGACGCCGATCCGCAAGCGCGCACTCCAGGCGCCCCCATGGGCAATGGCAGCCGTCGCGCTTCTCGCCGTCGGCATCGGTGTGTGGGCGATTCCGCGAGACACCAAGCTTGCAACCGAAGACGAGGTTGTCGCCCCCGTCGCCGAATCGGACCAAAACGTCGTGGCGGCACCGAAGCCCGCCACCGCGCCCGCGAAGCTCGACGAAGCGATGAGCGCCAAAGCGAAGCCAACGTCGCCGCTCGAACGAGCGAGGCGCGCCGAACCGATAGCGAAGACGCCTGTGAAGCCTTCGGTCGCGCGACGGGAACGCGCACCCGCGAAACGCAAGGCGCGGCGTTCGTCTGCGAGGCAACTCGAGGCCGCTGGACCTCCTCCAACGGAAACCGTGGGTGTCGGTGCGGAGGCGATGGACATGGCCGAAGCACCGGCCGAAGAGGTCGGCGCTGCCGACGCCGCACGCGCCGTGGTGTCGCCTGCGGCTGAGGAAGGAGCCAAAGCGGAGGCCGACGATTCCGAACTGGCGTGCAAGAAGACCATCGGAAGCTTCGAGGAGCGTCGCCGCGGTGACGCGGATTTCAGACCCGGCCCCGAACAACAGCTTGCCCTGGGCCGCTGCTACGCCAAGCTCGGCGACGAGAAACGCGCCCGCACGTGGTTGGAACGCGCTGCCGCTCACGCCAAGACTAGAACGCGCGCCCAAGCCGCCCTCAAAGAACTGACCACGGGGGGTGCGCGCTGAATCGACGAGGGTAGTCCTGCCTTCAGCGTCGCAGGAGATCGAGAAGGCCCCGCCATTTCGTGGCCCGATCCGGCGGGGGTTCACCTGCTGCTGCGCGAGCCGCTACCAGCGCTGCCGCGAAGCTCTTGGTGATTTGCATGGGGTCGACCTCGATTCGCGCATCGGCGATCGCCGCCTTCCAACGCGCATCGACACCGGAGAAGAAACATAAACCTCCCAGCATGCGCACGACCTCATCCGCTGCGAACATCGCCCCAGCTCTGTCGCGGTTGGCTTCGCCGAGCTGGGACAAATCGACGATGGCAATCTCGACATCTGCGTCGAGCATTGCACGCCCAAGGGCGTCGACATGCTCGCTGAGCGTCGATGGCTCGTGAACTCCCGAAATGATCAACGCAAAGATCTTTTCGTCGATCCGGATTGGGCGTAGGTGCTTGGCGGCCTGCGTATCGCGCTGCTGCAAGACACGTTCTTCACGCCCCAAGACAAAACCCTCGATCGCTGCGGCGACCGCGCGTTCGGCGAACCGCCTTGCTGGCAAGCCTTCGGTATCATCGGCCGCGCGGAGCGCGAGCTGCACGACTTGAACGGCCGCGGTGGGGGTCAAATCCAGGAGCGCCAGGCGTCGGCCGAGCAGGGTCAGCACAGTGAGACATTCGCGGAACTGGAAGGACTCGTAGTCCCCCGCTTCGCGCTCCTCTTCTGGAAGCTCGCTCACCAGCGGAAGAAGGGGGGCCGTTTCTTTCGCGATGTCTTCGAGTGGCACCCCGCCTGTCGGGGGTCTTGCGTCCTTCAGCAGTGCACGCAAACGCGCCCGCGCCGTCTTGTCCGCGTCCTTCACACTCGGCTTACCTTATCACTCTTTGAGGCGGCCGTTGCGTCGCGTGATATAAGCTCTTCGCATGGGCGCCACCATACTCGTCGTCGATGACGAAAGAAACATCCGTCGCACGCTTCGCATGGTTCTCGAAGGTTCGGGTTTCAACGTGCTCGAGGCAGCCTCGGCGGAAGAGGGCCTGGAGTCGCTCGACAACCACGAAATCGATATCGTGATTCTCGACGTGCGGCTGCCAGCCATGAGTGGCATCGAAGCTCTTTCCAGGATCAGGAATCAGCCCGAGACTCGACGGCTGCCAGTCCTCATGGTTTCGGGTCACGCGTCGCTTGCGGAGGCCGTTCAAGCGGTGCAACTCGGCGCCACCGATTTCTTCGAAAAGCCCCTGGACCGCGACCGCGTTCTGGTCACCGTGCGAAACGCGCTCAAGACCTGGCAGCTTCAGCGAGAGGTCGAGCAGCTTCGCGCGGATGTCGAGCACCGATATGAAATGATCGGGGAGAGCCCGGCAATCCGCGAAATCTTCGCGCAGCTCGAGAAGGTCGCGCCCACCAACGGACGGGTTCTCATCTCGGGCGAGAGTGGCACGGGCAAAGAGCTGATCGCTCGAGCGATCCACCGACTGAGCCCGCGGGCAGACGGCCCCTTCATCAAAGTCAACTGCGCCGCCATTCCTGCAGAATTGATCGAGAGCGAGCTCTTTGGCTACGAACGAGGCGCGTTCACCGGCGCGCAGGGTCGCAAGAAGGGCATGTTCGAGCTGGCGAACGAGGGCACGCTCTTTCTGGACGAAATCGGCGACATGAGCGCCAGCGCGCAGGCGAAGGTGCTTCGCGCTCTGCAAAGCGGCGAGATCTCTCGGGTCGGTAGCGAGAAAGCGATCGCGGTAGATGTGCGCGTGTTGGCGGCCACCAACAAGGATCTGGAGGTCGAGGTTCAAGAAGGCCGCTTTCGGGAAGATCTCTACTTCCGACTCAACGTCATCCCCATTCTGATTCCGCCCCTTCGCGATCGAAAGGGTGACATTCCGCTTCTTGCGAGAGGCTTCCTCCGCGACTTCTCGCTCGAAAACGGGCTCCGCGAAAAGCCTATCGACGACGAGGTCCTCGAGGAGCTCGCCAATCGACCTTGGCCGGGCAATGTCCGCGAGCTTCGAAACGTCGTCGAGCGGATGGCGATCTTGAGCGGCGATCGCATCACCACGGAGGATCTCCCAAAGGAAGGAGTCTTGAGCGAGAGACGTCGCGGCTCGACACCTCCAAGCGACTTCCCACCGACGCTCGATGAGTCAGGTGAGCGCCTGACCCTGCGGGAATACCGCGGCCGCGCTGAGAAGGACTACATCCTCCAAACCCTGGACGAGGTGGGCTGGAACATCTCTCGCGCTGCCACCATCTTGGGAGTCGAACGCACCAATCTTCACAAGAAAATGCGGACTTATGGTATCCGTAGAGCAGAGGGATGATCCGAAGGACGATCAGGCTTTTGTGGAGGGGGGCCGTCATCGGCTTTCTGACCTATGCTTTGTTCTTCGCGCGCCTTGGTGATCGCACTCCGTTCCAGCATCTGATGCGCGTCATCAGCACCGACGAGGCTCAGGAGCTGGGACAGGAGGTCGGCATCGCCACCAAGAAGCTCACCAAGCACATCGGCAAGCAGGTTTACGACGTGACGCAACCACCCGAGGTCGACGCGGGTGCGTCCCAAGTTCCTGAGAAGGTCGCCGACCAACTTCAAGGAATCACCGGTCATTCGTACCAGCGCGAGCACCGGATCGAGGCTGCACGGGAAGCGCAGTCTCGTTAGTCGAGTCTACGGCCAGTCGAGGTGCAAGCGTTTCATCTTGCGCCACAGGGTCGTTGGGCTGAGCCCCAAGAGCGCGGCGGCCCTTTCTTTGTTCCCTTCGGAGGCACGTAGCGCTCGAACGATCGCATCGCGCTCCGCTTCGCGCACGACATCGGCCAATGAGCGCAAGCCCAAGTGCGAGTTCCCGTTGGTCGAGTTCGGGACGATGTCCTGGAGCTGGATCTGCCCATCCGGGGCGAGCGCTACGCCTTGCTCGATCAAGTTTTCGAGCTCCCGAATGTTACCGGGAAAGTCGTAGCTGAGCAGGTACTCGAGCACACCCGGACCGACCGAGGCTTTGCGTCCCATCTTCTGACCGTACTTCTCGAGGAAGCTTTCGACGATCGGTGCGATGTCCTCTTTGCGGTCCCGTAGCGGTGGAAGCTCGAATCGCGCAACGTTGAGTCGGTAGTAGAGGTCTTCGCGGAAGCGCTTCTCCTCGATGAGGCGCCGTAGGTCTTGGTTGGTCGCTGCAATGATTCTCGCGTCCACTTGTATGGGCTTGTTGTCGCCAAGACGACGTATTTCTCCTTCTTGAATGGCACGCAGCAGCTTGGCCTGAAGCGATGGAGGCGTCTCCGCGATCTCGTCGAAGAAAAACGTGCCGCCATTCGCCTCTTCGAACAGGCCTTTGCGGGTTTGCACGGCCCCGGTAAACGCGCCTCTCATGTGACCGAAGAGCTCGCTTTCGAGCAGCGTCTCGGTCAACGCTGCGCAGTTGATAGACACAAACGGCCGTTCGGCACGAAGCGAGTTGGCGTGAATCGCACGAGCGACCAGTTCCTTACCCGTTCCACTTTCCCCGGTGATCAGAACGGTGGCGCTGGTCGGCGCGATCCGGACGATGCGGCCGAGCACTTCCCGGATTTCTGACGACTGCCCGATGATGTTTCCAAAGTTGTACTTCTCGCGGAAGTCGTCCGTCATGGCGCGAAGCTCACCAGCCACTTCGCGCGCGCGCGCTGCGCGTGAGACTTTGAGCAGGAGCTCCTCTTCCACGAACGGTTTTTGCACGAAGTCGCGTGCGCCAAACCGCATCGCTTCGACCGCGTCTTCGATCGTGCCGAAGGCGGTCATCACGATGACCTCGGTCGCCGGTGACGCTTCGCGCGTATGTCGGAGAACTTCCAACCCGTCGACATCCCCCATGCGCAAGTCGGTGATCACCAGGTCGTAGCCGTTCTGCACGACCATCGAGCAGGCGGACTCGCCGCTTTGGGCCTGGTCGACGTCGTACCCCTCCCCGCGCAGCATCTCAGCCAGCATCCCGCGCGCATTGTCTTGGTCGTCGACGATTAGAATCCTGGCCATCGCTCCACCGGCTCGCGATCCACGGCCCCCTGGCTCCACACCCGCCAGAACCTTACCGCAAACGAGCGGTTAACGCCCGGCCCTCACTCGAGCACCAGGCGCAGCGCCGCAAGCACATCATCCCGGAACTCAGCCGGAAAGATCAGGCGGGGCCGCTGGATGCGCTTGTTGCGAAGCTGCCCAAGCAAGAACGAAGCATCACCGAGACGTTGCAGCGGCTGATGGCGGAGCGTGACCCACAGCCCGTCGGAGCTACCGTCGGTCGGCTCCTGGTAGGGGACATCTTCGGCGATGTCGAGCCAAACCGACAGGTCCGAGCGATGGCCTCGGGAATCGACGATCCGCTTCGCCGTGTCGAGCGCGGCCTGCCACTGTTCGCGGCGGTGCTCTGGAAGCGGAACGGTCTTTGGAAGCTCGCGACAGCGCAGGCGTCGACTGAGCTTGGCCAGCGTGGCGTCGGGGCCGTGCTCCCAAGCCGCCAGGCACGTCAGCAACTCGGCGTCGTCCATGCGGAGATACTCGTCGAGCGAAAGCGACTCGCCCAGCGCGGCCGCCCGAAAAGCCGGGAGCAAAGGGTCGGGCGGGTTGCCTTCGAAGATCAGCTCGCTCACGCGCGAGAAGATGGCGCGCACCAGCGCCTCCGCGGCTCGGGTGGCTTTGTGGTGATACACCTGCTGGTACATGAAGTGCCGCCCCAAGAAGAAGCTCTCTACGGGGGGCAGCCCCTTGCGCCCTTGCACGGCCAAAACCCAGCGCCCGTCGATGCAGGCAAACGTCAACGCCTGGAGCAACCAATCGAGGTCGTATAGCCCATACCGAACGCCGGTCATGTGGCTGTCGCGCAACAGGTAGTCGGCTCTGTCGACGTCGAGCGTGCCAGCAACGCTCTGGCAAAGGTAGTCGAGGCGATAACTGCCATTCAGCAAGCCAGCAACCCGTTCAGCCATACCACGTGAGATGCCTTCGAGCGTTTGATGAACCTCTGTCGATGGGTCGAGGAGGATGTCTCGTGTCCAAAACTCGTGGTGCTTCGCGTGGGGAAGCACCTCTTCGAATAGATGCGAGAAGGGACCGTGTCCCGCATCGTGAAGCAGGGCAGCTGCCAGGGCCTCCGCCCTCGCCTCCTCATCGAGTCGTTGATCCGGTGGGAGCTCGTCACTGCATTCGTCGATGCGTTGCAGCAGTGCCTGCATGACGTGGGCTGCGCCAATTGCATGGGAAAAGCGCGTGTGCTCGGCCCCTGGAAAAACCAGCGACGCCAAACCGAGCTGGCGTACGCGTCTCAAGCGCTGCACCTCGGACGTGTCCAGGATCGATCGAACTACTCGCTCCGCTACGCCCTCGAAGGCGATCAAACCGTGGATTGGGTCCCTGAGGATCACCCTGCACGCTACCACCCGAGTCTCAGAACGCCAGCGTTCCGAACCGACCGTCGCGAGGGACATCGAAGTCGGTTCCATGGCGGACCACCGCGACCGTATCGGGTTGCCACAACGGCAGAACCGGGATGTCGCGCGCGAGGATCTGCTGGACCTGTTCGTACGCAGCGCGGCGCTCGGCACGGTTGATCCGCGTCCTTCCAAGCTCAAAGAGGCGATCGAGCTCTGGGTTACGGTAACGCCAACGATTCGCGCCCTCGCGATCCGGGCCGGGGATTCTCGAGGAATCGAAAAACCAACTCAGGACGTGGGGCTCGAGCACTTCGGGAACCTGCAGAAGCGTGAGCTCGAACCGACCTTGGTTCAGATCGGCGATCAGGGTCGCAGCCTCGGACGGGCGCACGTCGACCTCGATTCCGACCTCCCGGAGCATCGCTGCGATCGCCCTTGCAACCGACTGCCGAGACCGATCGGAAGTCGTCCGCAGGATCAAACGCATTCTCGGATCCGGGCCGGGCGGATCGGCAAATCCCGCTAGATCGAGGAGCTCACGCGCTCGCTCCGGGTCGAAGGGTTGCGTTTTGAGCGAGTCGAGATGTGCCCAATGACCGAATGGAATCCAACTGTCGGCGATCCGAGCCAGCCCATCGTACTTGGTTTCGACCAGCAGCTGTCGGTCGATGGCGGCCCCGATCGCTTGACGCACTCGGACGTCTCGAAGCTTGGGCGAAGCGGTGTGGAAGCCGAGGTACATCGTCGAGACACCAGGCGCGCTTGGCGTTTCGAAGCTCGGGTCGTCCCGGAACATCGGAAGCAGCAGTGGGGGAATGGAGCCGATCGCGAGATCGCCCTGCCCTGCAAGCATTCGGAGCGCGCGCGTGTTGTCGTCGCGGATCACCACCAATCGAAGGCTGGGAATCCTTGGCCTGCCCCGGTGCCAGTGGGCATTCGCCCGAAGCTCGAGGACACCCGGCGAACGCCCCACCAAACGATAGGGTCCGGCGCCCACTGGGAATGGGTCTTGTTCCGTGGCGATCCGATGGTGCGCGTCGACGCGTCGAACGATCGGCAGCTCGAGGTCCGTCAGAAAGGTCGCGTGCGGCTCGCGCAGCACGAATCGCAGGGTGTGCGGATCGACTATCTCGATGCTCTGGATCCGCCGATAAGTATGCGCGTACCGGCTCTCGAGCTCGGGATCGACGACGCCGCGGAAGGTGGCCGCGACATCCTCCGCATCGAGTGGCCTACCATCACTAAAGCGAAGTTTCTCTCTCAATCGAACTTCGTACTCGGTAGGGCTCGACGCCACGACCGATTCCGCAAGGTCGGGAACCACCTCGAGCGTTCTCGGGTCGATGGTCACCAGGGAGGCGAAGAGCAGTCGAGAGACGCGGAGGCCGTAGGGATCGGCAACAAACCGGGGATCCAGCTGCTCGGCATCTCTCGGAAGGACGACTACGAAGGCTTCGGGATCGCGGGCGACTTTCTGGGAGCAACCCACGCCGATCACTAGGAGGAGGGCGAGCACGCTGCTAATCTGCACGCGATGGCGCAACGCGCGCTTGTTTGCCTGATTCTCTTCGGTTTGCTGGTCGCGAGCCCTGGCGCTCTCGCGAAGGGCCCCGAGCCCGTCGCACGCGCGATCTCCCAGCTGGTACGGGAGGCCAAGCTCGGGGATCGTATCGGGATCGAGGTCGTTCGATTGCACGACGGAGCCCCACTCTATCAAAAACACGCGGACCGTCCCCTGAATCCGGCCTCCAATCAGAAGCTGCTGACGGCGGCGGCCGCCCTTTGGAACCTCGGCCCAACCTTTCGGGCGTCCACCAAAGTGGAAGGCACCCTCGATAACGGCAAAGTGAAGCGGCTGATCCTGCGAGCCTCCGGCGATCCGAGCCTCGGCTATCGCACGTTGTTTGCGTTGGCCCAGGCGCTGCGCCTGCGGGGCGTCGACCGAGTCGATCAGGTCGTCATCGACGACAGTTACTTCGATCGGGAAACGCTGCCCCCGGCATTCGATCAACAGCCCGACGAGACTGCAGCATTCCGCGCTGCGATTGCGGCGTTTTCAGTTGATCACAACAGCTATGTCGTACACGTCGGACCCGGGCGTGGAATCGGGGCACCAGCCAGGGTACGCGTCCTTGCCGAGGGTTACGTCGAGGTCGAAAACCACACCACCACCAAAGCGAGCGGGCCACCCAAGATTCAAATCGACCACGAATCCACCGAAGACGGCCACCTCGCGGTCGAGGTGCGTGGGCAAGTGCCGGCGACGACGCGGACCCTGTACTACCGTCGGCGCGTCCCCGATCCTCGCGCCCATGCGGCCAGCCTTTGGGTGCGCGCGCTCCGCCAAGTTGGAATGCGCGGCGTGCTTGCTGTCGAGTATGCGCACGTCGTGGAAAGGCTGCCGGTCCTCGCCGACATGCCATCGGGAGAGCTGAGCGGGCTTCTCTACTCGGTTGGCAAATGGAGCGACAACTTCACCGCCGAGATGTTGGTCAAGATCATGGGTGCGGAGGCGCAAAAACCGGGTAGCTCGAGGAGGGGTCTCGAAGTCCTCCGCGAGGAGCTCGTCTCTCGCGGGATTGACGTCGAGGGGCTGACCATGATCAACGGCTCGGGTCTTTTCGACGGCAACCAGGTGTCCCCGCACCACATCACGCAGACACTGGTCGCCGCCTACCGGGATCCGGCCATCCGCCCGGAGTATGTCTCGCAGCTTGCCGTAGGCGGAGCGGATGGGACGCTCCAATCGCGCCTCAAGGACTTGCCAAAGCCGAGGATGGTTCGGGCGAAGACCGGAACGCTGCGGGACGTGATCGCACTCTCGGGATACGTACTCGGGGAACCTGAGCGATCGGTTGCATTCAGCTTCTTGGCCAATGGAATTACTGGGAAACAAGCTGAAGCACGAGACCTCGCAGACCAGATCGTGACGTTGTTGGCCGAATACGCGAACGCCCCCGAGTCGACGCGCCGTTGAGATGCGACGCCTCGCCATAGCGCTCCTGCTGATCCTCGTCTTGCCAAGGTGCGCCGGCGCTCCCAAGACCCCGTCCGAGCATCCGAATCCGATCATGACGCCCCCCGTTGCCTTCATTCAGCCTCATTCGGTCACCCTTCACGGCGACACGCGCATCGACGACTACCATTGGCTTCGTGAAAAAGGCGCCCCGGAGGTCACCGCGTATCTCGAAGCCGAAAACGCCTATACCGCGGCGCTCATGAAACCGACCGAGGCGCTGCAGAAGACCCTGTACGACGAGATCGTCGCTCGCATCCAGGAAACCGACCGGAGCGCTCCGTATCGAAAAGGCGATTTCGAGTACTACCACCGCACCGAGCAGGGCAAGCAGTACCGAATCTACTGCCGTCGGGAGCCTGGTGAACCGACCACCGAAGCAGTGCTGCTCAACATGAATGTGCTCGCCGAGAACCTTCCGTTTCTAGGGCTGAGTGTGTACGAGGTTTCGCCAGACGGACGCTACCTCGCATTCTCCCTCGATGAGACCGGGTTCCGTGACTACACGCTTCGGATCAAGGACCTCGAGACGGACGAGTTGCTCCCCGAACGATTCGAGAAGGTGAAGTCGCTGGCGTGGGCGAGCGACAGTCTGACCTTTTTGTACACCGTGGACGATGAAGCCAAGCGTGCCTACCGAGTACTGCGCCATCGTATAGGCGATGGCGACGAGGACCGACTTCTATATCAGGAAGACGACGAGCGTTTTCGCATGGTGGTGTGGCGCTCGCGAAGTGGGGAGTATCTGTTTCGGGGAGCATTCAGCCATACGACCAGCGAAATAGGATTCATCGCAGCAGACGACCCCAATGGAACGTGGCGGCTCGTGGCAGAGCGAGAACAAGACCATGAATATGACGTCGCTCACAGGGCCGATGAGTTTCTGATCCGGACCAACGATCGGGGGCGCAACTTCCGAATCGTGCGGGCACCGGTTGCAGCGCCTGATCGGTCATCGTGGAAAGAGCTCGTTGCACATCGCGAGGACGTGATGGTGGAGCGCCTAGAGGTCTTTGAGGGCTTCTACGTGCTCTCGGAGCGCGAGATGGGTCTCCCTTACATCCGGATCGCACGCTTCGTTGACGGCCAATCGCATCGCGTTCTCATGGACGAGCCGGTCTACTCGCTCTACCCCGGACCGAACGAGGAATTCTCGACCGACACGTTTCGATTCAAGTACGAGTCACTCACCACGCCCGACTCGGTCTTCGACTACGATGTAGCTAGACGCACACGCTCGCTGATCAAACGGGTCGAAGTGCTCGGAGGATACGATCCCACGAACTACCGCTCGGAGCGGCGTTGGGCCATAGCCGAGGACGGGACCAAAGTGCCGATCTCAGTCGCGTACAGAAAGGACACGCCACTCGACGGCTCGGCCCCCATGTTGCTGGCTGGCTACGGCTCGTACGGTTATCCCTACCCGACGGCTTTCTCGCATGCTCGCGTGAGCCTTCTCGACCGTGGCTTCATCTTCGCCATCGCTCACGTCCGTGGGGGAGGCGAGCTCGGGAAGCCCTGGCACGACGGTGGTCGGATGAAGCACAAACAAAACACCTTCACCGATTTCATCGCGGTCGCGGAGCAGCTGATCGGCGACCGGTATACCTCGAGCGACCGACTTGCGATCATGGGCGGCAGCGCCGGCGGTCTCTTGATGGGCGCGGTCGTCAACATGCGTCCTGACCTCTTTGGTGTGGTGGTGTCGTTGGTTCCCTTCGTCGACGTCCTCAATACGATGCTCGACGATACCTTGCCGCTCACCGTTGGAGAGTACGAGGAATGGGGCAACCCGAAGGGAAAGGACGCCTACTTCCGAATCAAGGGGTATTGCCCCTACACAAACGTCGGGGCGCACGACTACCCGACGATGCTCGTCCGCACGTCGCTGAACGACAGCCAAGTCATGTACTGGGAGCCCGCCAAGTACGTCGCCAAGCTTAGGGCGCACAAGACCGACGAAAATCCCCTGCTCTTCCGGATCAACATGGAGGCAGGCCATGGCGGAGCCTCGGGCCGGTACGACTATCTCAAGGAAACCGCCTTTGATTACGCGTTCATTCTCGAGGCATCCCTCAGCCGGCGACCGCTTTGATGCTCCAAGCGATGATTAGCTGTGCTGCGTAGTAGAGCGGCAGGCCCCACAACCGGTTTACGAAACCCGGGCTGACGAATCGGTCGCGCACGACCGCGATGTCGGAGACGGTGAACATGACCGCCCCAACGGGAATCATCCACGGCGCACCAGCGCTTCCCGCTCCGATGGCGAAGACACACATTGCAGCGATCACAACCATGTAGATGCCGATCGGGACTCGCATGTCCGGGGCATGCGGGAATACCCATCGGCCGACAAACCCCATCACGACGGCCAGGGTAGCTGCGGCCAGAAAGGCTTCGGGCACGCTCATTGGAAGCGTGCTGAACGCGACGACATAAGCGACGTGACCGAGCAAGAAGGACACGAGCCCTGCGATGAAGGCTTTCTTGCCGCTGCCCAACAGACACACGTCACCAATCGCGCCCAGGACCAGCCCGGCGAGCACGATGTTTCCGTATCGGGATTCCAGAGCGCCGAAGCCGATCGCAGCCACGATGAAGCCTGCGGACGCGACCGGTTTGCCGATCCGGCGGGGGCGGGCGCGATCCTGCCACTCGCCCCAGAGCAGGGCAGCGAGGCCAACCGCGGTCACCAGCTCGCCTAATCCGTTCAGGGTCATCGTCGCGTTCTGCGCTCAGCGCTACTGAGGGGTGTATCACGTCTAGGCCCGAGCAAACGCCGCGAACGACCGAATGGATTGCGCCCCGGCGTGAGACCGTGCATGGCTTGCACGAGAGCCATGACCTCGACTCCTCCCATCGTCGCCAACGAGCAGGTCGCAGAGCTCCTCGAGGAGGTGGCCGAGCAGCTCGAAGCGCAACATGCCAACGTCTATCGAATCGACGCCTACCGCGCCGGAGCGGCGGTAGTGCGTGGGTACCAAGGCAGCATTCAGGATTTGGCGTTGACCGGGGGGCGCGAGGCGCTCGATGCTCTTCCCCAGATCGGGTCGAGCTTGTCCGGCTCGATCGAAGAGATAGCCCACACCGGGCGCCTACGTCTGCTCGATCGACTGCGCGGCCGGCTTTCGCCGGTCGAGCTATTCAAGCGGGTTCCCGGAATCGGAGAGGAGCTCGCCGAACGGATCCACCGCGAGCTCGACATCGACACCTTGGAGGCGTTGGAGGTCGCTGCCCACGATGGAAGGCTCGACGCGGTCGGGGGATTTGGTCCTCGCCGCCTCGAAGCCGTTCGCGACATCTTGGCTACGATGCTCGCCCGGTCTGCCCGCGGTCGCGCCCGACGGTTCGACGAGCTGGAAAAGGCAGGGGCCCAAGTGACCGCCCCCGACGGTGCTCATGCACGACCGGACGTCGATCTTCTTCTCGCGGTCGACCGTCAATATCGGGAGCGGGCCGAGGCCGACTCGCTTCCCCGCATTGCGCCGCGACGCAACAACCCCGACGGAGTGGCTTGGCTTCCGGTCCTACACACGTACGAAGATGGCTGGCACTTCACTGCCATGTTCTCCAATACCGACCGCGCGCACGAGCTCGGCCGCACGCGTGACTGGGTGGTGATCTACTTCGAGCGGGATGGTGACGAGGGCCAATGCACGGTCGTCACCGAGTATCGCGGGCCGCTTGCCGGAAAGCGTGTCGTCCGCGGACGCGAAGACGAGATCAAGTAGTTGCGCCGGCGTAGTCGAAACCTCGCCGGCGCTCGAGTCGTGGGCAACGGGCTTGCCCGCTACTCTTTGATCTGTCGTCGGATCTTCCCGAGCGCCTGCTCTTGCAGCTGCCGGATACGCTCGCGCGATAGATTGTACTTGTCGCCGATCTCTTTGAGCGTGAGCTCGTCTTCATCGTCGAGCCCGAAGCGCCATCGGAGAATGCGGGCCTCCATCGGGGTCAGCGTGTCGAGGAGCCTCCGCACTTCGTCGCTCCACTTGCGAGAGACGAGTTGTTCGTATGGCGTCGGCACGTTTTCCTCTTCAAGGAAGTCGATGAACTTGCGGCCGTCCTCGTCGTTGACCGGGCGGTCGAGCGAGAACGGGGTTTCAGCCCAGTAGCCCTTGATCTTCTCGAGCTTCTCGGCGGCAATGCCCGTCTCTTTTTCGAGCTCCTCGGGCGTTGGCTGCTTGCCGGTGCGCGTGGCAATAGCCTGCGTTGCCCGAGCGACGCGGTTGTACGTGTCGAGCATGTGCACGGGGATGCGAACTGCGCGGCCCTTGTCGGCAAGAGCGCGGCTGATCGCGTGGCGAATCCACCACGACGCGTAGGTGCTGAAGCGGTAGCCGCGATTGTGATCGAAGCGCTCGACGGCCTTCATCAAACCGATGTTGCCCTCTTGAATGAGGTCGATGAGCGGAAGCCGACCGCGGTTGTAACGACGTGCGATCGAGACGACCAAACGCAGATTGGCTGCGACGAAGCGATTCTTTGCTCGCTGTTGCGCCTTCTGAGCCGAGCGCACCGCTTGCAGGTACTTTTTGAAGGCCGGGGTCATCCGGACGTGGTCGCCGACGATGTCGCGCTCGTCGGCGAAGTCGCCGGCAAGCCGATGAACAGCACGGTCCGACTCCTGCACGAAGAGGCGGTCGCTATCGACCTCTCGCATCTTGGTGGCGAGCTGGAGACACAGGTCGTTCCAACGCGCTGCTTGGCGCTTGCCGAGCTTGTCGGCTTTGGCGCTTCGGCAGAGCTTGCGCAGCGCGGCGATCTCCGGCAGCTGCTGGTCCTCGACGCGCAACTCGATGATGGTCCCGACCGTCTCGAAGCACGGCGGGTATCCGAGAAGAGCCTCCCAGTAGGCGATTTCGAGCCGCTCGACTCGCTTCGCGGCCTCGATCTCCTCTTGGGGTGTGAGGACCCGGTGGCCGATCATCTCGCGGAAATAACGCGTGAGGGTCGAATCCCCCGCGCCTTGACGCTCAAATTCTTTGAGGGCCTTTTCGCTCTCGAGCCGGGCCTTTTCCAGCTGCTCCTTTGAGGGCTCGGTCGACTCGGGCGCCACCGTCTGGGCCTTCGCCGCTTCGCGCTCCTTGCCTGCAGCCTTGGGCTCCGTCACCTTGGATGCCTTGGCCTGGACCTGGCTCTTCCGAGCGGCCTTGCTGGTCGATTGTCGTGTCGCTGCCTGTCGTGCCATTTTCCTTCTTGCCTCCGGTGGCGCCCCTTTCAGCAGTGGCACCCCGTGTTTTGGCTGAACACCAGAGAACACCCGAGTGTTCCTCGGACGCGAGATATTCGTCTCGGCTAAACGGAGATGCACGCACCGTGCCGGAAATCGCACGGAACGCAGATTTCGCCGTCTAGTGTGTCGCTTCCTAGTTGGGGCAACTTTGAGTATATGGGTCCTTTCGACGGCTTGAGAAGGGCAATTCGGCGTGCTTCGCTACCGAAATTCCAGTGACAGTCCTACTCGTCGCGAGCTGCTGGAATCTGCGAGGAGACGGCTCCCCCTAGCCTCGGCTTCCCTCACCTTTATGGCTTGCTCGGCCGCAGCCACCGCCGGGTATGCGTGGCTCGCGGGGCCCCTCTTGGCCAGCCTGGAGGGAAGTCGCGTTTCGGTGCCATCTCCGAGCGCTATCACGCAAACCGAGATCTTTCCGAGCCTTTCGTGGGCGGAGATCGTCGCGGCGCTGGTCTTCCTTGGACTTTTTCGAGCGCTCTCCGAGACAGCGCGCGCGCACCTTGCATCCCGTCTCCAGCTCGGCGTGGTCCGCGAAATCCGAGGGAAAGTCCTCGACCACGTGCTTCGCCTCGAGCCACTCACCCTCCTTCGATGGCCGCCCGGAGAGCTCGCCTCACGGGTACAGGTCGAGGTTCACGGGTTGCGAACTTTGCTCCACGTGGGGTTCGCGCAGGGCATTCGAAGCATACTGGTGGCTACTGCGCTAGCCATAGTTGCGCTTCGGGTGGACACTGCGCTAGCCATCCCTGGTCTGGTCGTCCTTCCCCTGGCCGTCGCCGTGATTGCCGTTGGGGCGAGGCCGGCGCGAAGGCTCCAGCGTGAGCTTCTAGGCGCCGAGTCAACCCTGGTGGCCGATTCCTCGGAGGCGATCGAGGGTGCCGCCGTGCTGCGCGCCTATGGTGCGACCGCGGCACGAGCGATGCAGATCGACCGAGCAGCTGCCGACTCGGAAAGAGGCGGGGTCAAGGCCGAGACCTGGGCAACCGTCGCCTCTCCGCTGGTCGAGCTTGCCGGCGCGCTCGGAATCGCCGCGGTGTTCGCGTTGGCCTGGGCGACGCGGTCCAGCCTCGACCTGGCGTCGGCCGGGACCGTTCTGGTGGCACTCATTCTGATGTATCGGCCCCTCCACGGGTTGGCCCAGTCGATCTTTGGCTGGTCGTCTGGCCTTGCTTCGCTCGATCGCCTCGACGAGCTCCTCCGGCTGCCGAGCCGTGCCGATGCCGCCAACCCCGTGCGCGAGATGCCCGTCGAGAGCCTAGAGCTTCAGGGGCTGTCGTTTTACTACGCCGATCAACCGGTGTTGAGGGGGGTTGTGGCGCGGTTTGCGGCAGGAGAGCTCGTCGCGATCACCGGGCCCAGCGGCGCGGGGAAATCCACCCTGCTCGCGGTTCTTGCGGGCATTCTCGCCCCGACCGAAGGCGCGGTCGCCATCGAGGGCGTTCCGGTGACCAGCGAATCGAGAATGGCCATGGCCGCCTGGATGCCGCAGAGCCCCACTCTGTTTCACGACACCATCGTCGCAAACATCACTTTGGGAGACGCGGATCCTCACCGCGGCCGCGCGCTCGGGGCGGCCAAGCGCGCCGGTTTGGACCCATTCGTGACGACCCGCCCAAACGGCTACGACGGCCTGGTCCTCGAGGGCGGCAGCGATCTTTCGGCGGGGGAGCGGCAGCGCATCACGCTCGCCCGAGCCCTCTATCGGGAGGCGCCGATCTTGCTCTTGGATGAGCCCACCTCGGCGCTCGATGCAAAGCAAGAGGCCAACGTGCTCGAGGTCTGCCGCGAGCTCGCAGACCGCGGGCGTATCGTGATCGTCGCAACCCATCGCGATGATTTCCTGCGACATGCGGACCGCGTGCTAAAGCTTCAGAACGGCATGGTGATCGAGTGGGACGAACGAGCCACAAATCGCGTATTGCACTGATCGGCCTGTTCGTGCTCGGCGCTTCGTCGACAACCGCGTCGGCCCACGAGCCTGCGGACTTTGCGGGCGTGGTGCAGGAGCTCGGCGGCGATCACGATCTTTCGGTCGCTGCAGTGCAGGAGCTAAAAGCTGGCGGGGAAGCCGCGGCCGTCGCGCTCCGCGACGTGTGGCCTACGCTTTCGCTCAAGGCACAACGTCGCGCGCTGGTTGCGCTGGCGAGCCTCGCACACGAACACCGGCCCGCGGCTCAATGTTTGTACCAGGCAGCACACTCGGCCGATGAGCAGATCCGCGAAGGCGCGTTCGCCGCGCTGCAACGGGCCGGACCGGCTGGCTGGGAGGCGCTCATCGCATTGTTGACTGATCCTGACGTAGGGGATCGCGCCGCGGTCTTGTTGGCCCGCACCGAACCCGATGCGGCTATCGCGCCGCTGTTGGATGCGCTCACGGCCGAAGGTGGCGACCGTCGGTCCCTTCTTCGCACTGCGCTTGCCAGCGCGTTGCAGCGTGCCGAGCGGGATGCCGAGCCCACGCTTCGTGCTTGGCTCCAAACCGACCCCCCAGCCACGGCGGTGGCGAGTGCCTCGCTCGCCCTTGCTTCGATTGGAGAGTACGCATCGGTCGTTGCGACCTTCATCGAATACGCGGCGCCGCGGTCCAACGACTTCCCCACGACCTGGCGACTCCTGCGTAGCGCGGCAGCGGCCGGACCGAGCGAGCAGGTCGATCGTTGGGTCCAAGCCCATCTGCAAGTGCCAAAGGAGTGGATGCTGCGACAAGCTGCGGTCGATGCAATAGCCGCGCGCGGCCTGCGCGCGGAGACGAGGGTCGCACTGGACGACCCCTACCCACGCGTGCGGGCGCGTGCCGCTCGTGTTCTCTCGAGAGATCCTGATTCGATGGCGGAGCGCGCGACGTTGGCGAAAAAGGATCCTTGGCCGATGGTCCGCGCAGAGGCGGTGATCAGCCTCCGCAGTGAGCCCGTGGCGATGCCGGTCATCATAGCCGCCGTCGACGACCCGATGTCGGAGGTGCGCGCAGCCGCAATCGGAGTCCTGGCCGGCGCCACGCACGACGACGGGTGGGACCGGATTTACGCACATCTTCAAAACCGCAACGAGTGGCCGGAAGTGACCGCGGCCGCGATCGAATATGCCGCAGCGCACTGCCGCCTGGAGGCGGTCGATGCCCTCGTCGCGGTCGCCCGACGGGCGGCGTCCCCGAATGCGCTGACCGACGACATCAACAACGCGGCCCGAGCCATCGTCGCGCTGAGGGTGCTCGACACTCCCGAAGCAAAGGCCGCCCTCGAGCGGCTTGGCGGGTCGGCGGAGGCGTCGCCTACCCTGAAAATGGCGTTGGAAGAGCCTGTTTCGAGGCGTCGCCGGTGCGTCCCGATCGCCCCGTAGATTGTCGCCCGCAAATCACCCGTGCTACTTTGTCTGGGATGTTTGGGGGGAACATGGGAACTCGTCTGACAAGTCTGATTTTGGCGGCCGCGCTCTGGAGTGTCGGCTGTGATCAACTTTCCTCTTCGGAGGCGCCGGTCGAGCAGCTTCCGGAGATCGTGCCCAACCTTCCGGAGGTGCCAACCCTACCGCCGCCGCCGTTTCCAACCACCTACGACGACGAGTCGTACAGCGTCTACGGCCTTCGCCAGAAGCTGCGCCAAATGCTCGACACGGACTTGGCCGTCACGGGCTACATCGTCGAGATCTACGAGCCGCCGCCTTGCAAGGAGCGCAAGAAGGAAGACTGTCCACGCGTCGACGCGCCACACATGTTCGTCGCCGATGCCCCGGACAAGACCGACCGCGCGGACCAGCTAATCATCGTGGGCTACGCGGACAATCAGGAGCAACTAGCGCGCGCGCGACGCGGGCGGAAGACGACCACCATCGACGGCTCGGTCGTCGTGCCCACCAACCTCAAGGTCGGCAACAAGATCGTCGCGAAGGGCTACTTCACACTCATCTCGTCGGGCGGCTTCAACACGAGCAACGGCTTGCTCGAATACGCGTCACACGAGACGATCGAAAAAGCGCTCGCCCAGAAGTAATCACGGCGCAGCAGCGTCTTCGCCGACCCCTGCCTCTTCGGGCACATCTGCGTCGAGCAGGTCCGTTAGGTCGGGTGCACCCGCATCGTTCTTGATTCGGAAGTGGTCGGCGTCGAGGTCGAAGAGCTCGACCACGGACTTCGGGACGACCATCACTCGATCGTCGTCATCGATCCGAACGTATCCGCCGCCATCGACAGGGATACCAGACCCAAGCCACACGGTGACTTTCCCGCGCCCCATCTCAAATCGCACCGAGGCTGTCGGCGCAGCGAGGCCGAAGCTTCGAACGTCTGCTGGGCTCGGGTTTTCGAGCGTTCGCGTGGCGATCGCGAACTCCCAGTTTCGAACGTAGTCTTCGATGCGCTCCGGATCGGCTGGCGCTTCGAGAGGCTGCTCGAGCGTCCACGTCTCGTCGTAGCCCTCGCCCTGACGAGACATCGTCACGCGTGCATCCCCAGTGGAGATCCGAATCCGGGAGATCCGCTCGCGCACCAAGGATTCCACCAAGAAACCCGCCCGCGCTTCGATTTCCGTGCGCCGCGGCCGGTCGCGTTCGAAAAAAAAGATGTAACCCGTCAACAACACGACGATGACCGCGAGAATGATCGGCGTGCGCGCCGTCATGAGCGCCTCGACCACCAGACGCCGAAGCCCGCGATCAATGCGGCGAGGGGCAACAAGAAGACGACCCTAAACAACAGATTTTCGAGGTCGGCGTCACTCATGATCACGGCGCGCGCTTTGGTCTTTCGCGGCGCGATATTGATCAGGGCCTCCCGTTGCGTCAACCATCCGGCCGTCGACGAGAGCAGGTCGATGTTCGAGAGTTGGGGGTTGTCGAGAAGCTCTCCGCTCATCCAGTCGCTGTCGCCGATCACCAGGAGTCGGCCGGGCTCGGGGCCGTCGCTCTCGACTGGTTTGAGATCGTCGCCGAGGGGCGGTACGTGCTCCCAGGCCGCAGCGATCGGCACGCTTCTCGGCTCGATCCCCGCGGCTTTGGGGTCTTTGGCAAGCGCGCGCTCGAGGTCGGACTCGGCGGTGGCGTGTGGGCTGGTGCGCATGATGACCTCTGCATCGCCGCCGTCCGCCGCATCCACCGACCGAACGACGGCCAGCAAGATGCCACCCCCGCGCTTTCGGATGGTCTCGGTGAGCCGGTGGGTGCCGAAGTCGATCGAGAGGAACAGGTCGCCAGGGTTCCCGGGGAGCTGCCGACTTTGGTCGTGTTCGATCACCAGATCATTGCCTACGGCGATGCCCCGATTCTGAAGGCTTTGCTCGAACCCGGTCGGCTGCAGCCGCTCTTTCTTGAGCACGGGATCGAGAGCGAGAAGGACGTTGCCACCCGAAGCGAGGAAACGGTCGACCGTGGCAACCTCTTCGGCCGAGTACGAGCGCTGCGGGCTCACGACGAAGAGCGCGTTACACGAAGCTGGAGCATCTTCACCCTCGCGCAGGTCAAAGGCTTCGATGTCGATCTTCTCCCATTCGAGCTCGCGAGCCACCGCATCGAAGCTGCGGTCGCCCACGGCTCCGAGCTCCCACTCCCCATGGCCTTGGGCGAGGCAGATCTTCGTCGGCTGACCGCTCGTCACCTCGACGATGGCGCCCGTGAGCGCGCGTTCGGACTGCAAATCGAGCTTGTGACCGTCGGCGTCTTCAAAGCTGTCGAAGTCCTCGACGATCAGCTGGTGACGCTCGACCTTCCACTTGCGGTCGCCGCTCGTCACGACGACGGGCACCTGCGAAAGCGTCATCTCACCGGCGAGCCAACTGTCGATTCCAAATTTGTCGGCGAGAACCTGATATCGAGCGCGGTCCCGGTCGGGGTCGATCCACTCGGTCTGAATTCGAGGCGTGACGGCTTTGTATTCTTCGAGCAGCGTTTCGACGTCTGCGAAGTCCTGCTCACCCCGCGCCAAGAACACGTAGATCTGCACGTCTTGCTCGAGCTCTCGTAGTACCTGCTGGCTGCGCTCCGACAACGTAAAGAGCTTTTCCGTCGTCCAGTCCCAGCGCTTGTAGTTCTGCGAGGAGACGAAATTCACGAGGCTGACCACCGCAACCGCAAGGACCGTGGTGGCGACTAGGTTCAGGCGCGTCCGCGATCGGTCGTTCACGCGTGCCTCCGCGCCTTGAGCACGGCGATGCTCAACCCAACCGCCAAGAGCGCGACCGAGAAATCGAAAACCAGATGACGCGAATCGACGACGCCCTTCGAGAAGCTGTGCATGTGGCCCCACATGCTTACGTAGGCGCAGACCTCGCGGAGCGTGCCGTCGAGGACGAACTCACCAACACCTATCGCGAAAAGCGCACCAAGCGCGACGAAGGAAAGGACCGCGGCGATGATCTGGTTCGGGGCAATGGTGCTCATCAACAGGCCTACGGCCATGAAATAGCTCCCAAGGCAGAACACACCGAAGTAGCTCGAGGCGACCGCGCCCCAATCGACGCTGCCGTGTTGACTCATGATCCACGCGTAGATGATGGTCGGGATCCACAGCACCGCCCACATCACCAGGGCAGCGCTATACTTGCCCCAGATAATCGACGCTTCGGAGATCGGAGCCGTCATTAGGCCCTCGAGCGTGCCAGACTGCCGTTCGGCAGCGACAAGTCGCATCGTCAAGACGGGCACGAACACCAGGAGCGGCATGAAGAACAGCGCGCTTCCGCCGAAGAAGCCGGATAACGGCGTATCCGAGCCCGAAGCGACAGCGTTTCGGGCATAGAACTCGCTGAGGATCCAAAAGGTGATCCCGGTGAAGATCAGCCATGACGTGAGCACGACGTAGGCCAGGGGCGATACGAAAAAGGCACCGAGCTCACGCTTCAGGACGACCCAGGCGCTCCTCACGAACCTGCCTCCGCAGCGTCGCTGCTGGTGAGCTCCGCGAACATGTCCTCGAGCTCGGTGCTTTCGTCGAGCTTCAAGTCGGCGACCTTCCGCCCCTCTCGGATGATGATCACACGATCGCACACGGCTTGGACCTCTGGGAGGATGTGCGTCGACAAAAACACGGTCTTGCTGCCACCGAATCCTCGGACGAGCTCCCGAAACTGACGCACTTGGTTCGGATCGAGACCGGACGTGGGCTCGTCGAGGATGAGAAGAGGAGGATCGGCGATGAGGGCTTCGGCGAGACCCACGCGTTGTCTGTAGCCCTTCGAAAGCTGACCGACGATTCGGTTCTTGACGTCGCTCACGCCTGCCAGGGTGAGAACGCGGTCGATGGCAGGGCGCACCTCGGAGACACGCTTGAGGGCAGCGCGGTGGCGCAGATACTCGTGGACCCGCATTTCACGATAGAGCGGCACGCCTTCGGGCAGATAACCGAGTCGGGTCCGCGCCTCGATCGAGCGGCGCACCGCGTCGATCCCGTCGATCCGGATGTTGCCGGCGGTTGGAGCGAGGTAACCGGTGAGCATCCGGAGGGTCGTCGTCTTTCCTGCGCCATTGGGGCCCAGGAATCCAACGATCTCACCCCGTTCTACGCGGAAGGAGACCTCGTTCACCGCGAGTTGGGTTCCGTAACGTTTGCTGAGGGCTTCGACTTCAATCACGGCAGCGCTCGCTCGGCGACGGGGGTAGTCGATAGGATCGGTCGAAGCAACTGCAGGCATGTACAGGTGCTGCCGGTTTTTCGCATACGCCGAGCTCGCTTCCGTACGATCGCACCGTCATGCCGATGGTTCCATGGAGGGTGCGGCTGAGCTGCCTTGCCTTGGTGTTGGTTGCCGGTAGCTCCCTTGCAGGCGCTTCGAGGCCGAGCTTCGCACCGGTCGTGGAGGCGATGCCCTCGGTCGCGCACGTTTCTGCCGAACTCGACGCCCGGAGGACCTACGACCTGCTCGCGCGCGAAGTCACGCACGGAGGCGAGCCGGGCCCGCCACCTCACGACGCAACCGGCCAACGTTACCCAAGCGGTCTGACCGTCGATGGCTCCACCAAACGGCGCACCATTCTTTTGAGCTTCGACGACGGCCCCTCGCGCCGCTTCACGCCCCAGCTTCTCGATCTCCTCGACCGGCTCGACATTCGAGCGTTGTTCTTCGTCAAGACCGAAAGCTTTGGGCGAGGCAATCCCTGGGAGCGCGAGCATGGTGAAATCGTTGAAGAGATCGCCAGCCGTGGACACATGATCGGCAACCACACCGAAAGCCATCGCCAGCTTCCGCTGTTGCGCAACGCCGAGATCGCCGCGGAGCTTGCCGTCAGCGAGACCAAAATCGAGAATGCAATCGGCCTGCGGCCCCGGTTGATTCGACCTCCCGGGGGTGCGCTTTCGGCCCGCGTGCAGGAGCTGCTCGCTGCGCGGGGCTACACCAGCGTCCTTTGGAGCGTGTACACCGGCGATCTCGAGGTCGACACGGCCGAGGACGTCGTGCGGACCTTCTTCCGCGTGCTCAAGCGTCGCGAACGCGAAACCGGCGATCGCGGTGGCATCGTGCTCCTCCACGACACCCAGCCCCACAGCCTCGAGGCGGTCCCACGGTTGGTCGACGCCCTGAAGAGACGCAACTGCGAGCTTCTCGACCGAAACGAAGAGCTCTACGACATCGTGGACGACGTCGGGTACTTCATCCCAGGGCACGAGCCTGTCTCTCTCGACGAGCGTCAAGCTGAGCTGCGGGCTCGCACGCGACGCGACTGCGACGCCCTCGCCCTCCGCTAGCCTCCGTCACGAATCGCCAAGATCCGCCAGACTGGCAATCCCGCCTCGACCGCGCGGATTTCGCGGTTCGATCGCGCCAAAAAAGGATTCTCGTCGACGAAGCTCGTCCGCCCGAACCCATCGATGGCTCGGATCTGTCGCAGGTAGAGCTCTGCGCGGTCTTCGACATCGGTCTGGATGAAGAGCTTGCCCCCCGGTCGCATCAGGCGTCGAAGCTCGACCAGCAACGACTCGTCGACCATCCGGCGCTTTTGGTGTCGCTTCTTCCACCACGGGTCGGGGAAATGGACTGCGACCTTGTCGACGATGCCGTCGGGCCCGGCTCGGTTCAGGATCTCGCGGGCATCTCCACACAACACCTGAACGTTCGATACCCCATGCTTTCTCAGTCGCTCCCGGACTCTGCAGGCCCACTTGGTCTTGACCTCGATTCCGATGATTCGGCTATCTGGAGCGACCTCTGCGCGATCGAGGAGCGACCGTCCCCTGCCGAAGCCTATGTCGAGCTCGAGCGGGCCCTCGCCCCCGGCCACTGCATGGAGCGAAAACGGCCCCTCGGGGGCCCTTGGGGCCTGCTCCGCGTAGATTCGGCCTGGGTGCAAGTCCGACACCTGGGCTCCCTACGAGCGGGCGCGCGACCGGTCAACTCGGTGACGCCGCTTCTTGACCGGGAAGGTACCGATCGCGTATGTCACCGATACAGCGACGTGAACGGGGCTTGGGGTAGATGAGGATTTTGGTCGTCGAAGACAGCGTGACGATGCGGAAGGTCATGGAGATGACCTTCGCGGGCGAAGACGCGGAGTTGCTTGCCGTCGAGAGCGGCGAGCTCGCGCTTCAGCAGGGCCGGGACTTCGCACCGGACGTGGCGTTCATCGACGCATCGCTTCCGGGCATCGACGGGTACGAAGTGACGCGCGCGATCAAGGCCGACCCGCAGCTCGGAGGCACCGCGGTCATCTTGATGGCGAGCCAGCACCGTCCGCTCGACGATGCGCGCGCTGCCGAGGTCGGCGCCGATGAGCACATCCTGAAGCCGTTCGACACCCAAGAGGCGATTGACAAGGCCAACACCCTCGCTGGACGGGCCGACGAGTTCGCCCAAGCCCCGTCCATTCCCGTGGCACGTCCCGCGACGCTTCAACCGACGCCCATCTCGACCCCCGCCTACCGCCCCACGCCTCCTCCGCTGCCTAGCAGCCCGTCGATCAAGCCGACGGGCCCCTTGCTGCGAAGCCCGGTCTCTGGAGCGACGGTGTCGGTCGTGCCGGGCACCACGTCTCCTTCCCAGGCTCCGGTGACCAAGATCAAGTCTCACCCGGCGATGCCGTCGCGGTCAGCTCCCGCGTCCGACGCGATCTCGCATTCCGTCGTCCAACGACTCGAAGCGCTCGGCCTCACCCCCGATCAAGTGGAGGGCGTCCTCAAGCTTTCCGCCGAGGTCGTCGAACGGGTCGTGTGGGAAGTCGTTCCCGAGCTCGCCGAAGCAATGATCCGCGAGGAATTGCACCGTCTCGTCGGTGACTGAGGCTTGACTGCCTCCCGATTTCACCGCACAGGGTCGGTCGGATGAGCGAGAAGTCGGACGAGATACCTAAGACGTACTCGCCCACTGAGGCCGAGGCCCGCTGGTACGAATTCTGGGAAAACTCGGGGTACTTCGCGGCTTCCGAGGACCCCGACGACCATCGCCCGACCTACACGCTCGCGATTCCGCCCCCCAACGTGACCGGCTCACTTCACATGGGCCACGCATGTCGCACGACGTTCGAGGACGTGCTCTGCCGGCACAAGCGAATGCAAGGCTACAACACGCTTTGGATCCCCGGCATCGATCACGCCGGCATCGCCACCCAAGTCGTCGTAGAACGACAGCTCAAAAAGGAGGGCCTGAGCCGCCACGACCTCGGCCGTGAGGCTTTCATCGAGCGCGTGTGGAAGTGGAAAGAGCAGTCTGGCGGTCGAATTCTTCAGCAGCTGCGCAAGATGGGTGCTTCGTGCGATTGGCCGAGGACGAAGTTCACCATGGACCCCGACATGGTTCGCGCAGTCCGCGAATCGTTCGTGCGGCTCTACGAAGAAGGCCTGATCTACCGGGACACGCGCCTGGTGAATTGGGATGTCGAGTCGCAAACCGTTTTGTCGGACCTCGAGGTCGATCAAGAAGAGGGCGTCGAAGGAGAGATGTTCGATTTCGCCTATCCACTGGCGGACGGGGATTTCGAGATCGTGGTGTCGACGACCCGCCCCGAGACCATGCTTGGCGATACCGCAGTGGCCGTGCACCCCGAAGACGACCGATACCGACATCTGCACGGCAAGTATGTTCGACACCCTTTCGTCGATCGGCTGATCCCGGTCATCTTGGACGAGGAGCTCGTCGATCGCGAGCTTGGAACCGGCGTCGTCAAGGTAACGCCCGCGCACGACGCAAACGACTTCGCCACTGGGAAACGCCACGGGCTCGAGGAGATCAACATCCTCAATCGGGATGGAACCCTCAACGAAAACGCCGGGCCTTTTCAGGGGCTCGACCGCTTTGCGGCCCGAAGGGCGGTCAAAGAGGAGCTCGAGAAGCTCGGTCTTGCCCGCGGCAGCAAGAAACACCAAATGACGCTTCCGCGCTCGCACCGCTCCGGCACCATCGTCGAGCCGATCATCTCGACACAGTGGTTTGTGAAAACCAAGCCGCTCGCAGCGCCCGCGATTCAGGCCGTCGAAGATCAAAAGATTCAAATCCTGCCGGTCGAATGGACCAAGACGTATTTCCACTGGCTTCGGAACATCCAGGACTGGTGCATCTCGCGACAGCTTTGGTGGGGACACCCCATCCCGGCTTGGTACTGCGCGTCGTGCCACGAGGTGACCGTGTCCCGCGAGGACCCGTCGGCGTGCAGCGCGTGCGGGCACGAATCGCTTCGGCAAGACGAAGACGTGCTCGACACCTGGTTCAGCTCGGCTCTGTGGCCCTTTTCGACGCTCGGCTGGCCCGAGGACACCTTCGCCCTTCGACGCTTCTACCCGACACAAGACATGGAGACCGCCTACGACATCATTTTCTTCTGGGTCGCCAGGATGATCATGATGGGGCTTCATTTCATGGGCGAGGTTCCCTTCACCCGCGTTTTGTTGGCGGGCTTGGTTACCGACGAGCGCGGCGAGAAGATGAGCAAGGTGAAGGGCAATGTCATCGACCCGCTCGACGTGATCCACGGAGCCACGCTCGAACAGCTCCTCGACAAGGCAGAAAAGTCAGGCGCCTCTCAGGGCGGCCTGAGATACTTGAAGAAGACTTATCCCGACGGCTTTGCGGCATACGGAGCGGACGCGCTGCGAATGACGTTACTGAGTTACTCGCCGCAATCGCGGCGCATTGCGCTATCGATCAAGCGAATCGAGGGCTACCGTAACTTCGCCAACAAGCTCTGGAACGCGTCCCGCTATGTACTTACGCGCCTAGGCGACTCGAAGGCGGTGGCCTCCCAGCAATGCCCTCGCCCCCGTGCGCTCGCGAACCGGTGGATCCTCTCGCGCCTCTATGTTGCACTCGACACGGCATCCACGGGAATCGACTCGTACCGCCTCGATGAAGCTTCGGGTGCTCTCTACCACTTCGTGTGGGACGAGTTTTGCGATTGGTACCTGGAAGTCAGCAAAGCTACGCTCGACAGCGGCGACAGGGAGCTCGTGCGGGAAACCGAGACCACCCTCGTGCATGTCCTCGAGTCCGTTCTCCGTGCGTTGCATCCGATGATGCCGCACATCACCGAGGAGATCTGGCAGCGCGTTCCCAAATGGGACGGCGCGCAGGCCAGTATCATGATCTCGCGCTACCCGACGGCGTTGGTCGATGCCCGCGTGGATCGCGAAGCCGAACGGGATTTCGCAGGCGTGCAGGCTTTCGTCGGCAGCGCGCGGACGATCCGCGCCGAGCATGACATCCTGAGGAGCCAGCAGGTCGCGATCCACTGGCACACCAGCGACGATGAGAAGCGGGCGGTGCTGCAGCACGAGCGTAGGACGATCGAAGCTCTAGCTGGGTGCGTGATGTATTTCGAGACCGATCCGAGCAAGCTCGACGACGCTCACGCGCACTTCGACAACGCGGCGGTGTTCGTAAACCCAGGAGTGCGGGCGGCGGTGCCGGACGTCATCGACACCGAAAAGGAGCGCGAGCGTCTCCAACGAGACCTGAAGAAGATCGACAAAGAGCTCGGCGCCGTCGAAAAGAAGCTCGGTAATCCGAGCTTCGTCGAGCGCGCTCCCCCCGAGGTGGTTGCGAAGTCGAAACGGGATGCGTCCGAGCTCCGCCAGAAGCGACAGCAGCTCGAAGTGGCGCTGAGCCGCCTCTGATGGCACCGTGGAGATCAAGTGAACGAGCCACCCTCCCCATCTGCCCCTGCGACGCGGCCTTTGTGCGTGGACTTGGACGGCACTTTGGTGGCAACCGATACGATCTGGGAGTCCTTGTTGGTCCTCCTGAAGACGGCACCCCACCGGGTGTTTGCGCTGTTCTTGGCTCTGCTTGGCGGGCGCCCCAAGCTCAAGCGTTACCTGTCGACGCACGCGCCGGTCGATCCCGCGACGCTTCCCTATCGAGACGAGGTCCTCGAGCTGACGAGGGAGGCACGTCACGACGGCCGCCCCGTTCTCTTGATTACCGCTTCGGATCAGACCACGGCAACCGCGGTCGCGGCGCACTTGGACGTTTTCGATGAAGCGGTCGGGAGTGACGGACGAAATAACTTGAAGGCCCAACGCAAAGCCGACTTCCTCGCAAGCCGTTTTGGCCGTGGGGGCTTTCAATACGTCGGCGACGCGCCGGCCGATCTACCGGTCTGGAAGGCCGCTGGCGAAGCGACCATGGTGGCGCCGAGCTCGCGCACCCGACGAAATGCCGAGCAAGCGGTTCCGAAAGTGACAATCCTATCGGAACGTCCGAACAAGTGGTTGGCCGCGGTGAAAGAGCTCAGGCCACACCAATGGGCCAAGAACGTGCTGCTGTTCGTTCCTCTGTACTTCGCGCACGCCTACGACGACTGGGCGCGGGTGTTCAGCGCCGTGATGGCGTTCTTCTCTTTCAGCTTTTCCGCTTCGTCGATCTACGTCCTGAACGACTTGATCGATCTGCCCGCTGATCGTCGGCATCGCACCAAACGCAAGCGTCCCTTGGCTTCGGGTGCGCTAGCGATCCCCGAGGGCTTGGTGCTGATGGTGTTTAGCTTGGCGACGTCGCTCTTTCTCGCGGTGAGGTTCGTGCACACCGATTTCGTCCTGGTGATCTTCGGCTACATCGCGTTCACGACTTTCTACACGTTCTACCTGAAGCAGAGGCTCATCATCGACGTTCTCGCGCTCGCCCTGCTCTTCACCTATCGGGTCCTGGCGGGTAGCGTCGCTGTGCAGGTCGAGCTGTCTTTCTGGTTGCTCGCATTTTCAATCTTCTTCTTCACCAGCCTCGCATTCGTGAAGCGCTATTCGGAGCTCATCCAGCTGAGGCGGAACGACGAGCGCGCCCTTCGAGGCCGGAACTACGTATTGGCCGACGTGCCGGTCGTGACTGCGATCGGGCCCGCCGCGGGGCTCTTGGCGGTCCTCGTGTTCGCCCTCTACATCAACAGCCC
>JBFICQ010000006.1:0-31772 GCA_041581895.1 Polyangiales bacterium
AGTGCCAACCCGGCTAACGGCAGCCCGCTCGGGTTGGTCACGAGTCACGAGGCGAGCTTGCGTCGGCCTAAGCCCACCATTGAACCGGGTCGACGATTGCAGGCGAGCCGTCCGACGCGGAGCTGCGTGCCGCGCCCGCCCGCGACATTTACCTAATCCCGCTCGCGAGCGCGCCCGTCCCAGTCGGCGCAAGCGCGCAGTTTCGGTGACGAGAGCCTCCGTCAGTGCACCGCGGGTCGGAGCGGGAGTCTCTCGATGATCTTTGCCTCCTCTTCCAAAAGCTCGTTCAGACGGCCTTCGACGGTCTTGGCGGGGAAGTACTCGCGAGCGAGTCGGACAAAGACCCCGTGGTGACGGGCTTCAGAGCGCGTGATGTCGAGGTAGAAGTCCTTGAGAGGCCCGGGCTCGAGGGCCTCAGCCACTAGACCAAAACGCTCACAGCCACGCGCTTCGACGATCCCTAGCACCAAGAGTCGGTCGAGAAAGTACGATTCGGGCCCGCGCCTGATCAGCCGCATCAGCGCGCCGACATAGGGGTCTTTCTCGTCTGGGCGAGTCGAAAGCCCTCGATCCAAAATGATCGCCATCACGCGGGCGAAATGCTCCAGCTCTTCTTGCGCGAAGGGAATGAGCTCTCGAACCAAGACAGTCCGGTCCGAATAGTGCGACACGAGCTTCAGAGCAGTCGCCGAAGCTTTGCGCTCGCAGGCGGCGTGATTGACCAAGAAAGCATCGAAGTCGGCGCGTACGACTTCGATCCAAGCGGGATCCGTCTTTCGGCGAAGGCGCAACATATCACCCGCGAAGCGCGTCTAGGATCGGCTCAATCGCACCTCGGCGAAGCTTGAGCCCTACCCGATTTGCGATCACCACCGAGCTGATGTCGGCTATTGGCTCGAGCGTCACCAAGCCATTCTGTCGAAGTGTCTCACCCGTTTCCACGAGGTCTACGATGACGTCGGCAAGTCCGGTGAGCGGCGCGAGCTCTACGGAGCCCTGACAAAAAATCAGCTCGACCGGAATTCCCCTAGAACGGAAGTGCTGCTCGGCGATGTGCAGGAACTTGGTCGCAACGCGCAAAGGACGCTCGCCTCGTCCACTGATCGGCTCGTCGGGTAGGCCACAGACCATCATGCGACACCGACCGATATCCAAATCTACCGGTGCCAACACGTCGTAGTCGCGCTCCATCAAAACGTCGCGGCCGCAGACGCCGAGATCGGCAGCCCCATACTCCACGTAACTCGGAACGTCGTCGGGCTTCAGGAGCAAAAAGCGTAGCCCTGCGGCCTTGTCTTCACGGACTAGCTTTCGGCTCTTAGCCGTGAGCGCTCGGGTGGGGATCCCGGCTCTTGCAAACCGCGCAACCACCTGCTCGAGGACGCGACCCTTGGGGACCGCGATGACGACGGAATCTCGGTTTCGTTTACGCATTGCCAGGGACTCGCTCGATAGTAGCGCCCAAGGGCGCCAGCTTCTTTTCGATCTGCTCATAGCCCCGATCGAGGTGGTAAACCCGTCGAACTTCAGTCGTTCCCGCCGCTACCAGCCCAGCAATGACCAGCGAAGCGCTCGCGCGAAGGTCCGTGGCCATGACTTCAGCTCCCTCGAGTTGCTCGACTCCGTGGACGGTCGCAGTGCGCCCATTGACCTGAATGTCTGCGCCCATCCGATTCAGCTCGGAAACATGCATGAAGCGATTCTCAAAAACGGTTTCGGTGATGCGACTGGTGCCCTGGGCCAAAGCCATGAGAACCATGAACTGCGCTTGCATGTCCGTTGGAAAACCGGGGTGAGGCTGAGTGATGACATCGACGGGATAGATCGGACGCGCTCCCACGACGCGAATGCCATCCCCCTCGCGCTCGACGCTGGTGCCCACCTCGCGGAGCTTGGCGATCACGGCCTCGAGGGGTTCGAAACCGATGCCTTCGAGCAGTAGGTTTCCGGAGGTCGCTGCCGCAGCAATCATGAACGTCCCTGCTTCGATTCGATCGGGAATGATCGCGTGGTCGATCGGATGGAGTGCCTCGACGCCTTCGATCGCGATCGCGGAGGTGCCAGCTCCTTCGATGCGCGCCCCCATCTTGTTCAAAACGCGGGCAAGCTCCTCGACCTCGGGCTCGCGCGCCGCGTTGGAGATCGTCGAGCGCCCCTTGGCAAGCACGGCTGCACACATCAGGTTTTCGGTGCCGGTATGCGTAGGAAAATCGAGCGCGATATCGGCGCCGCGAAGGCGGCCCCCTGGGACTGTCACCTCGACGTAACCGTGCTTGAGCTCCACCGCTGCTCCCATGGCGGCAAGGCCTTTGAGATGCTGATCGATCGGACGCGCGCCGATCGCGCAACCGCCAGGAAGCGACACGATCGCCCGACCGCAGCGCGTCACCAACGGTCCCAGCACGAGCACCGACGCCCGCATCTGCTTGACCAGATCGTAGGGCGCCGTGGGGTCGAGTGGCCCCGAGAGCTCGACGTCGACCCTGCCTTCTCGATAGATCGGACGTGCGCCCAAACGCGCCAGTAGTTTCGTCATCGTGTGCACGTCACGCAAATCCGGAACATTGCGAAACACGTGCTCGCCGTCAGCCAGTAATGCTGCCGTCAGGATTGGCAAGGCGGCGTTCTTTGCGCCGCTGATCTGCACGTTCCCCGAGAGGGTCGCTCCGCCCACGATTCGGATGTTGTCCACGCCGCCCCTGTTACCCTGCGCCCGGCCTACGAGCAACCGAGGTCGCCCACCGAAAACGAGGCTCAAGCAAAGAGCATTCCCATGACGAACGCCACGAGCCCGACCAGGGCACCCGAGAACGGCGCCCGAGCCGTTGCCCATTGGAGGCGTCCGGTTGCGTCGAAACCTCGCGATGCAGTGAGCGCGAGGCCGCCGAGCCATACTGCGAAGCCGAGGAGCAGAACGGTTCCCCAGAACGGATCAGGCCACGCGCCCTGGTCGAAAAGCGCCCGATGTTCGGCAACCAGTTGCTCGGGATCGGCGCCTGCATCTATCCCGGTGCGTTGGTGAGCCGTCACGAGACGAGCGATCTCGTCGTGCGCCTCTTCACGCATGGCGTTCGTGGTGCTGTAAAGCGAGCGCGTCGCGGCCGTGCTGCCCGCGATCGACCGCCAAGCTAGAAGCGCATCATCGATCCGTCCCTCGACCTCGAACGCCTCAGCCATCTTTCGAAGGGCAATGGCGGCTTTTGCCGGGTACGGGTTTAGTGGAAACGACCAACGCATGGCGCGCCGATAGTGTTCGAGCGCCCGCATTACTTCGCCCGCTTGATCGTAGGAGGTAGCGGTCATCAGCTCCGAACGCGATTGCGAGACGGTCCGGATCGCCACCAACGCGACGACAATTGCGGCGGTCAGGGCACCGAGCATCCACCGCCGCTGTCGGAGGCCATTCACAAGAAGTCTCTGCGTCGGAAGATCAGCGCTGCGATGAAGAGCGTGACCGTGGCGTAAAGCAAGGCATAACCCATCGATGTCGCCACGTAGGCGAGCGGCGTGCCGTATTCGGAGCCATAGGTGACCAGCGTAGTGCGCCCGGGAACGAATAGATTGAAGTTCGGCACCACCTCGGCCAGCCAACTGAGTACAGCCTGGACGCTCGGGCTAAGAACGCGGGTCTTCATCGCGACCATGTCGTGTGCTGCGCGGCCCACCAGCCAGACGCCGAAAGTGAACGCTCCGGTCAGAAACGGGGTTGAAAACGACGAAAAAAGAAGCGCCACGGCCGTGAGGATGGTCACCTCTCCGAGGTTCAGAGTTAGCGAAGCCAGCAGGCGGAACAGCTCTACGTCGGCGGTCGAACAGAGCCAAGCAGAAGCGCCAAGAGCGACCACCGACCAAATCGGCACAACGGTCGTGCGGTCCCTCGCAAGAACGAGCGCAATCCCCAAGATTAGCAGAAGGGCAGCGGGCACTGCGACGACGAGCGCGGTCGGTGCGCCTGCCTGGATGGCGCTGACTAGCAACTGAAGGGCACCCATGATGGCGATGAATACCGCGCAGGTCATGACGATCCCGAAGTACTTTCCCAACAGGAACTCATAACGCGCGATCGGCTTCGGAAGTATGACGTGGAGTGTCTTCCGCTCGATCTCCTTGTAGAGAAGTGACGAACCCAGAAAGATGGCAACTACCACCGAAAACATCGAGATCGATGCTAGCCCCAGGTCGGTCACCACTCGCATCTGCTGGTCTAGAGAAAGCTCCGCCAGAGCGAGTGTCAGCGCGAGGACGGCGGCCGCAAGGAGGATGACCCCGATCAGGACTCGGTCTCTTACGGCTTCGCGATACGTGTTGAGAGCAATTGCGTAGGTTCGTGGGATGCTCATCTTGCGGGACTTCCATCCGCCTCGCTCACCACAGGCGGTGAGCTAGTCCAATAGGCTCGTCCCGTAGCGAAATGGCTCAGGACGTTGATCGCCAACAGCAACACCATGGCGGACAGTAAGGTACAACCGACTTCGAGCCATCGTGAACTTTCAGGCCCTTCGGCAAAGCCCCAAGCCCGAACCGAGGCAGCGATGCCCTGCGATAAAAAGACCCCGAGGGCGCCGAGCCCGACGAGATACAGTCCCAGAACGATCGGCGTGGAAAGGGCTCCGCGAAGGAGCTCATAGTGGCTGAGCGACACCGGACCGGCCGACATGAGCATGAACCACTTGAGACCGAGGTGACCGACGACCAAAGACCACGCCAGGGCTCCGGCCCACCACTGAAGCTTCCGACAGCCTCGCGAGCGATACGGCCCCGGCCCCTCAGGCGCCTCCCTTCGGAGCGTGGACCACCCCCTCACGTGCGCCAACAGAAAGACGATCACTACCGCGGTACATGCCGCTTGCGAGAGCCAACTCGAGGGTGAGGCTGCGGCAAATGAGCTCGCTCCCTGCAGCGCAGGCCAGAAGTGTGTCAACTCATAGGCAAAAAGCGCCACGATCGGCCAAACCGTCAATGCGAGATGAGTTCGATGCCGAAGCACGGGTACTACCTACCGTTCCGATCTTCGCGCGGTCAATCTACTTCTTGAGCTCGGTGATCCCACTACCGCCGTTTGGATCTCGTTTGAGACCGAGAAGCGTGAGCGGCTCCTCCGACAAGGCCAGCCGAATCCGCTGACCGATGGAAACCGCATGCACTTTCTGCGTCCCGTCCAGAAAGATCCGCCCTTTGGTCATCCGGCTGGTAATACACAGATCGTCTCCGGGCCCCACCAGTCCTTTCACGAGACGATATTTGTTGGCGACACCCCGATAGGGTTCGCGGACGACGAACTGGATCTTTTGCGACCCGATGGGAAGCACTTTCCCGCCAGCCGACCGAATGGCGGCGGTCGACCCGGCCGCTGGGCCTACCCAGACTCCGCTCGACATCTGCCGTTCCTGCTCGCCACCGTGTCGGATCACGTATCGTGAAGTCGCAGCGGGGCTCTGGTGACAGTAGAGAACGTCGTTGAGTACGCGGGTCGAAATCACCCGGTCGTCCAGATCGACTTGCATCCGGCAAAGGCGATGGGTCTTGAGCCGCCCTGCGAGGGCTGCCGCAAGAACATCGTCGACGTCGTGGCCGTCGCCCGCGCAGAAATAACCCACGCTCGTGTCGGGCGCGCTGTTGATCGCAAGCATGGGTGTTTCGGCTCCGGCGAGGTGAGACGCCCAGAGCAGGGTACCGTCTCCCCCGAGTGTGACGATTAGGTCCCACGGCTCCTCGGGCATGGGCTCGGGGCGGTACCGAAGGACCGCGCGTGCGCCAAGCTCGCGAAGCGCTTTCTTGGCGCGCCGCAGAGTCTCCTGATGAATTTCGTGCTCCTGAAGAAGGCCTTGCACGGAGACGTCGTGCTTGCTGATTAGCTGTTTGAGTCGCTCATGGTCGCGGCCAGCGTACCTCTGGTACGTGCTCTTCTTGTATACGACGAGGACTCGTGGGCGCATTCGTTGCTTTCAGCCGCCTACGCGGTCGCCGGTCCTAGCTCGAAGGAATCTTCTTGGCGTCCGCCAGGAACCGCTCGAGCCCAATATCCGTGAGTGGATGTTTGACGAGCTGATGGATCACTTTGTGCGGAAGCGTCGCGACATCGGCGCCGATGAGCGAAGCTTGGACCACGTGCACGGGGTGACGGATGCTAGCCGCCAGGACTCGCGTCTCAAGCCCATAATTTCGATAGATGGTGACGAGCTGCTCGATCAGCTCCATCCCGCTGCCACTGATGTCGTCGATCCGACCGATGAACGGGCTGATGTACGTCGCGCCTGCCTTGGCGGCCAACAGCCCCTGGGTTGGGCTGAAGCAAAGAGTGACGTTCGTGCGAATACCTTCGTCTGTGAGGGTACGCACCGCTTTGAGTCCCTCGGCGATCAAAGGAACCTTGACTACGATGTTCTCGTGCATCTTCGCGAGGTCGCGCGCCTCGCGAACGATTCCTTCATAGTCAGTCGCGACTACCTCTGCGCTGATGGGACCATCGACTACTTCGCAGATGTCGACGAGCACGTCCCTAAAAGCCCGCCCCGTCTTCGCCACCAACGACGGATTCGTGGTCACCCCATCCACAACGCCCATGGCCGCGGCATCACGAATCTCCTCGATGTCTGCGGAGTCGATGAAGATCTGCATGACTCCAAGTAAAGGGCGGTGGGGACGTGGGGTCAAGCGGAGTGTCGGCCGGCAAACAAAGCGCCCGATCACTCGACGGTTTCGAGCTCGAATTCGATCTCCTCAGGCGCTTCCGGCCGGGCATCCGGCGACGGACTCTGATTACAGACCACGAGGGTCGCGACCAAGGCCGCGATGAGCCACAATACGATGCCCGAAGGAGTCCAGTTGGTTTTCACGCGCATGAACCGGTTTTGGCCTTTTGCATCCGGATTGAAGATCGGGCAACCGCGAGCGTCCAATGGCCATGCCTAGGTTTCTGCTGGTTTTCGTCTTGTTCACCGCGTGGAGCGCCACAGCGCTCTCCGAGAGTCGAACTGAACGAGTCGACGCCTCCCGAGCGCGACTAGGCACCTTCAGCGAACGCGAAAGGGCGCTTTTGGCTCCCTACCTCGACCGGGGCCCCGTGGTTCTCACCGAGTTCCGAAACCGCCAAACCGACCTGCCGGCGGTCATCTACGCGGCGCGCATCGAGGCGCCAGCCCGAACGGTTGCTGGCGTGATTGCGCACCCACAAGAGTACCCGCGTTTCATGCAAGCATTGGAGTCGGTGAGCATCAAGTCGGTACGCGGTCAGATGATGGCTTTCGATTGGACTTGGGGCGTGACCTTGTTCTCCCTGACCGGTCACAACGTCTTGACTACGTTTCCGGCCGACCCGGAACGAGGATACCGGTACGACATCCGGACCACCAGTGGCGAGCTCGGGATTGGCCGGGTTGTTTGGCGCATCTATCCCGATGGTCCTGAACGGTCGCTGGTCGTGTTTTCCTCGCGCCTGGACATGCGCAATGCGAACTACGTCACTCGCCAACTGGCCTCCGAAGGCAACGCGGTGAATCGAACCATCAACGTGGCAGTCGCCGCCGTCACGCTGCTCGAAGTCAAGGACGAGGCGGAGAGACGTGCGGGAAAGGCCAGCACGAAGAAGGCAAGACGCAAGCCGCTCACGCGACCGAACGTGCACATGCAGGCTCTTTCTGGGATGCTCCGTAGAGGCGATCTGGTGTTTCTCGATCTCGATGGCCACACCCTCCAGCAGGTCACCGTCGTGGGACGCGCGGGCGCGAGCATCGATCGGGTCCGGCGCGTGATGCTCGATCCCGAGGTCTTCGGCCAATCGATGCTCCACGGACGCTGCGCCGAAATCCTGGAACGCAACGACAAGGGCGTTCGATTCGAGTGGGAGATCCCGATCCCACTGCTCCACGTCGGTGGCGAAATGATCCTGCGGCCAAGTCCAACCGTGATCGCGGTCGACGGAATCTCAGGCACGCTGTCGAAAGGACGCTGGCGCTTCGATACGCACCGCTATCCGGGCGGTGAAGCCGGGGTCATCGGTTGGGCGAGCTTCGATCCGGCCGATTCACCGAAGCTCATCCGCAAGCTGATCGCGGGCAATACGCAATTCTCACACGGATTCGTTGCCGCGACCCAGCTAGCAGTGATGCGATCGCTGCGAGCGCGGCTGCACCGACTGCGACGCTAAGCGCCACCTCCAGCCGCACCCCCAGAGCCGCCCGCACCGCCAAAGCCGGCCGCGCCCGCAGTGCCGCTGACACCACCTGCTCCGCCGGCGCCACCACTCCCTCCGGATCCACCGATTCCGCCGCTCGCTCCGGAGCCGGCAATGCCGCCGGTTCCCCCCGCTCCGCCGTCGGCGCCGGCGTCGACCAACAGCGACCGGTCGAAATCGACGGCCAGCTGACAGCCCGCCCAGAAGAAGCACAGCGCAAGGCCGAACACTCGTAACCTGGTTCCTAGCGGCCCGTCAAAATCGCAACTTCGCCGACGCACCGGAGCCTCGCGTTTCGAAGCGAAGGCGCGCGGTCGCTCGTTCTCGTCGCTTCTTTTTGTTCTTAGTCGTGAGCAACACCGTCAGTGCGGTAACGGCAGAAAGCGCCGCGATGCCGAAGGAAACGTCTGCAAACAATGCCAACCTCTCGCCTTTGTCGGCGGTTTCGACCGTCGGATCGCTTCGGTAGCTCTGTTCTTGCTCGAATGCAGTGAAGCCGAGCACGGTTCCCGTCACGAGCGCAGCTGCCGCGACCCCGGACAATGCCCACACGGCGCGTCGGGCCGCGCGCTCGTCTCGTTCAAAGTCATCCTCAGCCCCGGTATCTGCGAGCACCTCGGTCTGTGGCGCTGGGGTGAACACGAGCTCTTTTTGCTCTCCGTAGCCGACTTGAAAGCTTTTTTGATCGACCCGCTGTCCATCGGCGACCACGGTCAGCGTGTGAACTCCGGGGTTGAGCTCGATCTCCGCAGGGGTCTTGTCGTCGATGGGTTTGCCATCGACGAGGATCGCATGGCCCGCTTCGTAGGAGCGTACGACAACGGTGGCACGGGTCTCGAGCAGAGTCGCGATCCGCGCTTCCACCGAAGCTCTGTCCGGCGCATCGGGACGCTCTGTAAGATAACGTTCGAGCATGGCGACAGCACCCGGTTCGTCCCCACGACGCTCGCGAGTATCCGCGATCGCGATCAAGAGCGCCGGGTTGGGGCTCAACGCATGGGAGCGCGTCCAAGCGTGCTCAGCGCTCTCGTAGCGCTCGGCGTCGAACAGCCGCGTTCCTAGCTCGTATGCCTCTTGCGCCGTCGTCGTCGAGCGTTCGAGAAGGGTCGTCAGCTCTTCGTCCGACGGGAGCGCGCTACCCTCGCCCGACGCCGGTGGCTGTGCTTGCGCTGTTCCCGCGACCCAAAGAAAGGATAGAGCCAGCCCGAGGCGCTTCATGAGGCGGGTGCGCCTCCGCTGCCCGCGCCCCCACCGTTGCCGCCCTGGCCGCCTGCACCGCCTCCGCCTGCGCCGCCGCCACCGCCTGCACCGCCTCCGCCGCCGATACCCCCGGTGCCGCCCGAGCCGCCGACGCCGCCTTCTCCGCCTGCTCCTCCGTTCCCATCCGTTCCGCCGGAGCCTTGTCGGAGCTCGTCGCAGACGGTTTGGGTCTCGCACGAGCCCTGGTTGAACTGACTCCCGATGTGGCAACAGATCAACTCGCCGTTGCACTCATTGCTTTGAAAGCAGGTCGTGCCCACACCGCCCACGCAGCCCGCAAACGACGAGCCAGCGAATAGCAAGAGACAAATCCAGGCAAAACCAAGGCGAGATGAGGCGATGTGGCGCATGAGCGCGGCGAGCATAGCTCAGAGGTCTTCGGAGAGCCACGGTTCCGGCTCGATCGGACGTCGGCCCCCGCTACACTCGGGCGCGCATGTTTCGAGGCGAAAACCAGGACCAGAAGCCCCACTCGGGTCGCTGCGCGATCATCGGGAGGCCAAACGTCGGGAAGTCCACCCTTTTGAATGCCCTTCTTAGGCAGAAGTTGGTCATCGCGACACCGCGCCCGGGCACGACGCGGTCGTGTGTGCTCGGTGTCTATACGTCCGACAATCCGCCCGCCCAGATTGCCTTCGTCGACACTCCAGGTCTGGAGCGACCGAAGGGCGCACTCGGTCGTGTGCTCAGCGACAGCGCGAGACGTGGCTTGACCGACGCCGACGTGACGGTGCTCGTCACGGAAGCCCCCAAGATGAAGGGCACCGCCGAAGTCAATGACAAGGACCGGACCGTCTTGCAGGCCCTCGAGGCATTCGAGATGCCAGTGATCCTTGCGATCAACAAAGTCGACACACTGAAAGACAAAGACAAATTGCTGCCCTTCATCGACGCTTATAGAAAAGCTCGCGAGTTCGAGGCGGTAGTTCCGATTTCTGCAACACGGCGGATCAATTTGGATGCGTTGCTCGACGAGATTCGGAACAACCTTCCCGAGGGACTGCTCTATGATGCAGACTTTCTGACCGACCGCCCGGAGAGGTTTTTCGTCAGCGAGCTCATCCGAGAGGCAGCCATTCTCAACACGCGGCAGGAAGTTCCACACGGGATTGCTTGTCGACTGGAAAGCTATCGAGAGGAGCCTGAGATCGTGCGAATCGAAGGCAGCCTCATCGTCGAGAAGGCGAGTCACAAGGCGATCGTCATCGGGAGCCAAGGCGAGACGATCAAGCGCATCAGCACTCAAGCCAGAGAACAGATCGAGGCGCTTCTCGAACGAAAAGTGTACCTTCGACTATGGGTGAAGGCCGTTCCGGGTTGGACCCGCGACCCAGTCAAGGCTCGGGAGCTCGCGATCGAGGAGGGCGACGCATGACTGACCGTCGAAATCGAGCGCGTCGACCGGCTGGTTCGGTTCATGGCAAACCTCTGGTGGCGATCGTGGGGCGACCCAACGTCGGCAAGAGCACGCTATTCAATCGTCTGGCGGGTGAACGCATCGCGATCGTCGAAGACGTGCCCGGCGTGACCCGAGACCGCCACTATGCGGACGCCTTCGTGCTCGGTCGGGAGTTCGTATTGATCGATACGGGCGGATTTGATCCCGAAAGCGACGATCCGATGAAAGCAGGGATCGCGTCTCAAGTTCGATTGGCTCTGGAGGAGTGTGATCTCGTGATCTGTGTGTTGGACGCGACGACCGAACCTCTGGCCGCGGATCGAGAGGCGGTCGCGCTGCTCCGAGGCGCGGGCAAGCCGGTGATCTTCGTCGCCAACAAGGCCGACTCCGAGCGTAAGTCGCATGAGGCCGTCTCGTACTATGAGCTCGGGCTGAACACCATCATGCCCATCTCGGCCTTGCACGGACGAGGTATCGGAGACCTGGAGGAAGTGATTGCCGATCACCTTCCAGAAACAATCGAAGAGTCGACCCCAGACCTCGACTTTCCGCGTGTAGCAATCATCGGCCGACCGAATGCCGGCAAGTCATCGCTGGTCAATCGACTTTGCGGCGAAGAACGGCAGCTAGTCGATGATCGTCCCGGTACTACGGTCGACAGCGTCGACACCTTGATCGAACGCGACGGCAAGCGGTTGATCTTGATCGACACCGCGGGCATCCGCCGCAAGCGCAGCGTGCGGAAGCGAGGCGTCGAGGTGTTGAGTGTCCTGCAGGCGATCCGATCGATCGAGCGCAGTGATGTGGTGGTGTTGATGATCGATGCGCAGGCTGGTGTCGGCGAGCAAGACGCCAAGATCGCAGGCCTGGCAAACGAGCGAGGGCGAGCGCTAATCCTGGCCCTAAACAAAGCCGACCTCCTTTCACGAGAAGAACAGAAAAAGGCCCTCGACCGAACCCGCGAAATCCTGGCTTTCGTGCCCTGGGCGCCCCTCGTGACGGTGAGCGCCTTGAAGGGCACAGGCGTGAGCGCGCTCCTCGGCCGAATCGACGACGCCGTCGAAGAGCACCGAAAAAGGATCACCACCGCCGAGCTCAACCGGTTCTTCGAGGAGGTGCTCGAGCGCCATCCTCCACCAACGATGCACCACCGGGCGGTTCGACTCTACTACATTACCCAGGTCGCCGTGGCTCCCCCGATCTTCGTCATCATCACCAACGAGCCCAAGGCAGTGCACTTCAGCTACCAGCGTTATGTAGTCAACCAAATCCGAAAACGTTTTGGCTTCCGGGGGACGCCGATCCGCGTTCGGTACCGCGGAAAGAAGAAGCGATCGAGATAACTAAGCGCCAAGCGTGCGCAGCAACCGGCGATCGGCTCGCTGCGAAGGGTTGCCGAGCTGACCGCACGCCGCCATGACGCTTCGACCCTTGGTCACGCGCTGGCGGACCGGCAACCCATCGTCCCTGAGCCATCCGATGAACCGCTCTACTTCGATTTCACTAGGCGTTCTGGTAATCGGCGCCGACCCCGGGTTGTAAGCAATGACATTCACAAGGACGCGACCCAGTGGTTCGCAGAAGTCGGCGACGGCGCGCGCATCGCTGCGGGAGTCGTTCAAGCCGGGCAGCAGGCAGTAGTTGACCCCCAATGCGAAGTTCTTGCGCGGCCGATAGGCGGCCAACGCGCCTTGCAGCGATCGAAGATCGGTGCGCCGATTGATCGGCATCAACTCACTTCGGAGCGAATCCGAAGTCGCGTTGAGACTGATCGAGAGATTGAGTCTCTTCATTCCTTCTCGGTGAAGGCGTTCGATCCCTCGCACGTGGCCAACCGTGCAAATGGTGATGCGCTCTTGCGCAATCGCGAGGCCTCCGGGGTCGTTCAGCACGCGAAGCGCTCGCATCACGTTGTCCGCGTTGTCGAGTGCCTCGCCCATCCCCATGAACACGATGTTTCGAATCGTCCATCCAAGCCGATGCTTGGCTACCAAAAGCTGGCCGATGATCTCGTCGGTACTCAGGTGGCGCAGCAGACCCATGCGACCGGTCTCGCAAAAACCGCAGCCCATCTTGCAGCCGACCTGACTCGAAACGCAGAGGGTGTAGCGTTCGCGACCCATCGGAATGCGTACCGACTCGACTTCGAGGCCATCGCGCAATCGAAGAACGACCTTCGAGGTGGTGCCTCGAGGTCCCTCATCGGTTTTCAGCGTGACGACCTGCGGAAGCTCGAACGAGAAAGCCGCCCGCCAAGCTTCGCACGTGGCGGCACCCAAACTCAAAGCCTCCGGCTCGAAACGCCCTTCGAGCAGGGCCATTCGGTGAATGCGGCGTGCGAATCCGTGGCCTCGCGGCAGAGCTCGTCGGGCTTCCTTCATCAACTCGTCGTTGGTGAGGCCATGTATCGCACGCTTCGGCATTCGAGTCCGTCAGTCTGGCACGAGTAAGAAGTGGGCGGTAGCCACAGCAACCGGGTGTTCTGGGTCGCGCTGCCATGCGAACACGCGCACGTTGGCCACCCGCCGGCCGTGGCGCGTGAACTCGGCCCGGGCAAGCACATCTTCCGGGTCGGCTCCACGTAGGTACTCGACCGTTATGTTGATCGTCTTGGGCACGGCGTCCGTCTCACCGTGCCAGAGCAGCTTGAAGATGGCGGTCGATTCCAAAAGGGCGCCCAGCGTTCCACCATGGAGCTTTTGCGCCAAGGCGTTCCCGACCAGATGGTCCGAGTAACGCATGGTTCCGAGCACGTCATTGTCGACGATTTGCGCCGTGATGCCCATGAAACGCGTGTATGGGATCGCTTTCTGCAATGCTGTGAAGTCTCCGGTGGAGCGGAGCTCCTCAACAGCTATGCGCATCTTCGTCACGGTTCCTCCGTGTCTGGTTGGTCACGAAAAACGACGAACGTGCCGGAAGCGGAGGCGATCGGGCTCACTTCGTCGCCGTGATGAGCGATCGCGCGAACGAATGCGACATGCCTCGTTACCTTGTAGCAGTGGGCATCGCAGATCACCTCCTGCTCGGGAAGGGCAGGCCGCACGTAGTCGATCCGAAGGTCGAGTGTCGCGATCCGCCGCGGAGCCGTCAACGACAGGATCACCGCCCCGCCACAAGTCGCGTCGATCAAACTCGTAATACAGCCCCCGTGAAGCACTCCCGTTTCCGGGTTGCCCACCAAATCCTCCCGGTAGGGCAGGCACAGCGAGAGGTGTTCGGGGCGGTAGTCCACTACGTGCAAGTCGAGCGCCCGGTTGTGTGGGACGGCGCCGACGTAGCGGCCCTCCAGCCGTCGTCTGATTTCATCCCTTTGCGGAAGAAACGAGTCCGACATCGAGCAACCTTTACCAGCCGAGGGCCGACTTGCTCAAGCTGTTTCAGGCGCGGGGCGCTGGTGGTGGGGTTGCTTGTTCCACCAGCCATTGGTCCGAGGAGACGAACTCAACCCCCTGTTGCGGCCCGGTCTTCAAGAGATCGGGATGATCGGTCAATACGCGACTGACTCCCGCCGCCTTGGCGAGCGCCACGAGCGCCTCGTTCCAATCCTCGATGAAGAACTTATCGGTCTTGACGATGTCTACCAGACCTCGAATCGTGCTCATCTGTTGAGCAACCGCTTCGTTTTTGAAGTCTGGAAGCGCGTGAAGCATCGATTCCACTCGTTCCAAGACCCATTCGGAGGCCTTGGGGCGGGCTGGCCCTCCGAGGGCACGACGAACGGCGTGCTCAGGCGCAGAGCCGAGAGAGATCGAAGCGTTCACGTAAACATCAGGGGCCAGAACGACGTCCATAATTTTACTTTACCACGTCGACGAGGCCCTTGACATCAAAGGGCGCGGCAGTACTTCTCGACCATGAAAGCGGTCTGGATTCCAAGATACGGAAGGCCCGACGTGTTGGAGGTCCGCGAAGCACCAGACCCGACCCCCGCAGAGGGAGAGGTCAGGATACGTGTCCGCGGGTCGGGGATCAATTTCGCCGAGATCATGGCAAGACAGGGTCTCTACCGAGACGCGCCCAAACCGCCGATGGTCGTCGGCTACGAGGTCTCTGGGGTGATCGACGCCGTCGGCCCGGGGGTGAGCGATCGAACCGAGGGAGAGCGCGTGCTCGGCATGACGCGGTTCGGCGGATACTCGGACACGGTGTGTGTCCCCGCGAGTCAAGCATTTCCCATGCCGGATAAAATGACTTTCGAGGAGGGCGCTGCACTACCTGTCAACTACCTCACCGCGTATCACATGCTTTTTCGGGTTTTTCGTCTGCGCGCGGGAGACCACGTGTTGATCCACCAGGCCGCTGGAGGGGTCGGGACCGCGGCGAGCCAGCTTTGCCACTCCGTCGAAGGCGTCGTGAGCTATGGCACGGCATCGGAACGCAAACACGACCACGTGCGTGAGAACGGCTGCGACCATCCGATCGACTACCACTCGGTCGACTATGAAAAAGCCATTCGCGAGCTCACCAATGGTAGTGGCGTCGACGTGGTTTTGGATGCCCTGGGGGGGGCGGATTGGAAGAAGGGATATTCGCTGCTACGCCCCGCAGGAATGCTGATCATGTTCGGCTGGGCCAACATGGTCAAAGACGGAAAACGCCGGATGGCTCGCGTGGCGGGCCAACTCACGCAGATGCCCTGGTGGACGCCAGCAGCATTGATCAACGAGAACAAGGGGGTTGCGGGGGTGAACATGGGGCATTTGTGGGGCAGCGTCGACATGCTCACCGAAGAGATCGTCGCGCTCATGAAGCTATACGAGGAAGGGGTGATCAAGCCACACGTCGATCGAACCTTCCGCTTTGAGCAAGCCGGCGACGCTCATGCCTACATCGAAGCCGGCAAGAACGTCGGCAAGGTTCTGCTCACACCGTAGCCATGTCCGTCCGCGTCTGCTTCGTGTGTCTCGGTAACATTTGCCGCTCTCCAACGGCGGAGGCCACGATGCGCCAGCTAGTCGCAGCCGAGCGATTGTTGCACGCGATCGAGATTGACAGCGCCGGCACCGGTGACTGGCACGTTGGCGACCCGCCAGACCGGCGCGCAAGAGCGGCTGCGAAGCGTCGAGGCCTCGCGGTCCAGGGCCGCGCTCGATGTTTCACTTCCAAGGACTTCGTGCGTTTCGAGTACGTGGTCGCGATGGATCGAAACAACCGCAACGACCTGCTGCGCCTCGCCCCTGACGACAGCAGCCAACGAAAGGTATTTCTCTTTCGGGATTTCGAGCCCGACGGACCACGCAACGCGGACGTGCCGGACCCGTACTACGGAAAAGGAGATGGCTTCGAGACGGTGCTCGACATCTGCGAAGCAGCGTGTCGGGGGTTGCTCAGCCACATCCGGGAACGTCACGGGCTATGACCCCCCACTTACGCGAGGCCCTCGAGGCACGGCTCGGCGCCGCAGTGCAGCGAGCGCTGCCGCTCAGTGGCGGCGACATCAACGATGCGTTTGAAGTCACATTGGAGAACGGTGACCGGGTCTTCGTGAAGACGCATCCGAGCCCTCCGAGCGGCATGTTCGAAGCTGAGGCACATGGGCTCCGTTGGTTGAAAGAAGCAAGGGCCGTTCGGGTGCCTGACGTGATTGCGTTTTCCGACGAGGCGCCCGCGTACCTCGCCCTCGAGCTCATCGCGCCCGGCAAACGAATGAGTCACTTCGATGAGGTGCTCGGACGTGGGCTTGCGGCGTTGCATGCCTACGGGGCTCCGTCATTCGGCCTCGATCGCGATAACTTCATCGGAAGGCTTCCACAGACCAACGCACCCGCCGACGATTGGCCCTCGTTCTATTGGCGACGACGTCTCGAGGCCCAGCTGCGGCTGGCGACCGACCGCGGATTGATCGACTCCAAAACGGAGCGGCAATTTCAAGGGCTGCAACGAGTGCTCGCCGATCGCGTGGGACCTTCCGAGCCACCCTCTAGATTGCATGGCGATCTGTGGGGCGGGAACCTGCACGTCGATGAGGACGGATGCCCATGTGTCATCGATCCGGCGGCATACGGCGGGCATCGAGAAGTCGACCTCGCGATGATGAGGCTTTTTGGGGGCTTTGGCGCGCGCGTATTCGCGGCCTATCAAGAGGCGTCGCCGCTTGCCCCCGGACATGAGGAGCGCATTCCCCTATACCAGCTCTATCCGCTACTCGTGCACGTCAACCTGTTTGGTGGCGCCTACGTCGGTTCGGTCAAGCGCGCGCTATCCGAGTGCGTGTAGTCTTGATCGAAGCCGTTCTTGACACGCCAGGATCGAAGCCCAATATCCGTGGGTGTCCAAGAAGCATGCCGTCCTTCTGATCGATCATGGCAGCCGACGGGCCGAGGCGAACGAGTTGGTCGAGCGAATCGCCGAAATGGTACGTGCCCGAATGAACGACGATCCGATCGTCGAGGTTGCTCACATGGAGCTCGTGGAACCGACCATCACGCAAGGTTTCGGTCGATGCGTCGAACAGGGTGCAACCCTCGTGGTCGCCCACCCCTTCATGCTGGCACCCGGCAGGCATGTCGCCGAGGACCTTCCACGCTTGATCGAGGCCGCCGCGCAGTCGCATCCGGGCACCAAGTACGTGATCGCCGAGCCGTTGGGAGCGCACCCGGGAGTCGCCGAAGCCGTAGTCGATCGCTGCACCAAGGCGCTCACTGGCAGCACGGGCGAAGTCTTCTAAGGAATCAGGACGATCTTGCCGCTCGTTTCGCGCGAGCCAAGCGCGGCAAGCGCTGCACTGGCCTCCTTGAGCGCAAAGGTTTGGGAAACCACCGGCCGAATCTTCCCCTGTGCGTAGAGCTTTGAAAGCGCGAGCTGTGACTCGCGAAGCACCTCGGGATTCTTCTCGAAATAGAGGCCCCAGTGGATGCCGACGAGTGAGAAGTTCTTGAGAAGAACGCGGTTCATCGCGAGGGTCGGGATCCGGCCGCTTGCGAAGCCCACGACGAGTATCCGGCCCTCGAATGCGATGCACTTGGTCGAGGCATCGAAGGTATCGCCACCGACAGGGTCGTAGATCACATCCGCGCCGCGTTGATCGGTCAGCTCTTTGACGCGGGCAACCCAGTCGTCCTCCCGATAGTTGATCACGAAATGCGCACCATGTTGTGCAGCCAGCTCGAGCTTGTCGTTGGTTCCGGCCGTACCGATGACACGCGCGCCTAGCGCCGCACCGATCTGAACGGCCGCAAGACCGACCCCACCTGCGGCGGCGTGCACCAGGAGAGTCTCGCCAGCGCGGAGGTTCGCCCGGTGAACGAGCGCGACGTGAGAAGTTTGGTAGACGAGGCCTGCTGCTGCCGCATCCTCAAACGACATTTCGGGGGGTATTGGAAACACGCGATCTGCAGGTGCCGAGAGAGCCGATGCATAGCCCCCGTACGTCAGGAGCGCGCTTACCCGGTCGCCACGAGAGAACCGTTCCGCACCTTCGCCGACTTCGGTGACGACGCCTGCCACTTCCGCGCCCGGGGCAAACGGCAGCTCGGGACGAACCTGGTACTTGCCCTGGGTGATCAGGATATCGAAGAAGTTGCAGCCGACGGCCTTCACGTCGATGCCGACTTCACCGGGTCCTACTGAAGCGCGCGTCAACTCTTCGACTTCGAGAGCGGCCGGGCCCCCAAGCTCACGTACGACCATCCGATACATGACGGCGGAGTTTGCACGCGAAAACGCCCGCCGACTAGGCGAGCGACCAAAACGCACGTCGGCCTGGTATAAGCGAGGAGTGAACGGGCAGAAGCGACGGCATTCACTCCCAGCCGGGGTATTGCCTACCGAGATCCCCGGAGGCGCCGAGGACGTGGGGTCACGCGTTCGAACCAAAGCCCCGCCGGCGGAATCCAGGCTCACGGACAGTGTGGCTCCCCCGCCGCCAGCGCGTCGCGCTCGACTACTCGTCGACGAGCTCATCACGCTCGGCCCTCACGAGATAGCGCCCCTGGTGAGACGACTCCTCCCACTCGGCAACTTCGCCCTGGAGGAGCTGGTCAAGAGCTTTCCCGGCCCCTTGTGGCGCTCCTCTCTCGCCACGGACTCTCGGCTCCTTCGCCCGAACGAAATCTCCGCGTCGGCCGCAGCGATCGTGGCATTCGACCGTGAGGCAGTCCCCTACTTGTCTCGCTTGATGCGGCACCCGAGCGCGGAGGTGCGTTACTACGCGACCGTGATGTGCGGCGCGTTGGCCGACACCGAGCTCATCGAACCACTCGCTACGGCCGCTCTGGACGAAGACCGGGATTGCCGACGGGTCGCTCTCCACATCCTGAGCACTTACCAACACGAGCCCGATTACCGCGCTGCGCTTGGCGGCCTACGGCGATCCGCATCCGATGAAAACGGCGCTCGTCCCTTCCGGCGCCGAGCGATCTCGGCACTCACACAGCTCCGGGACGAAGCCTCCGCATCGCTTTTCGTCGATTTACTTGGCGACCCTGACCGCGGTATTGCAACCGCCTGCCGCGTCGGACTGCGCGTCCTTACCGCCCACGATTTCGGTTTCTCTCGGGAACAGTGGCTCCGATGGTTGGCCGAGCGTGGCCAGGAGAGTCGCATAGATTGGCTGATCGAAGGTCTGGGTGACGGGCGCACGAACATTCGCCTTCTCGCGTCCCGTGAGCTTTGGCATTTGACGCGTTTTCTGCAGCCGCTACCGGAGAGCGCCCATCGCGACGAGTTCCTCACGGCACGGCTGAACTACGAACGGTGGTGGTCGAAGCGGAACGCCCAACAGGATTGAGTCAAAGCATCCCGCCTTGAGCCAGGTATGCGCGCAACGACTCTGCGTCTTCAAACCTCACTGCATCCATACCGCCCGCTCGCGCCGCTTCGCAGTTCCGGTCTCGATCGTCGACGAACACGAGGTCCTTCGCAGGAACCCGAAGCTCGCGAAGCACACGCGCATAGGCAGCCGGGTCTGGCTTTCGCAAGCCCGTGCGGCACGAGACGAACGTCCAGTCGAGGAAACGTGACAGCCCGAGGCGCTCTTCGATGAGCTGATACCACACGGGGTAGTTCGAGAACGCGTGCATGCTGAAGCCAGCTGCACGCAGGTCCTCTAGCAGCGCTTCCATTCCTGGCAGCCACCGGTACGCTGAACGCACCGCATCGACGAAACCTCGATGGTCGAAGTCGCGGCGGTCCGCGAAAAAATCGCTCAGAAACTCGCTTTCGGTGCGCTGACCGACCTCGAACTCGACCCAGGCGGTCGGATGCTTTGCAGCGAGCATCGCGTCGAAGCTCATTCCGAAGAATTCGGGCATCTCCGCAAAGAAAGGATCGTGGACCAGGGTCCCCATCACATCCCACAGCAAGACCCGGGTCATCGTCTCACCCTACCGCAGAGCCGCCCATGTTCTCCGGCGTCTGTTTTTCCAACTCGTGACGCCGTAGCTTGTCGAGAAAAGTCGTTCGCTTGAGGCCCAGCATCCGTGCCGCCTCGCTCTTGTTTCCTCCTGCGCGCACGAGCGCGTGCTCGAGCAGCCGGCGTTCGACCTCCAAATAGGTCCCACGGAGTGAGTCGTCCTCTCCACCCGCGGGCCAACCGAGCGGCGGGAGGTCCGCGAGGCGGATCGCTTGGCCCTGAGCACGAGAGACAGCCAGTTCGACCATGAACTCCAACTCCGCGACGTCGCCAGGCCAGTCGTGGGCGACGAGAGCTGCCATGGCAGCTTGGTCGATGCCGACGGGGTCGATGGCCAACACCCTGCAGGCCCGATCGATCGCGAGAAGAACGAGGGAAGGTACGTCCTCGCGTCTTTCTCTGAGGCTCGGAATCGCGAGCTCGCCTCCCGACAATACATCGGCCAGCGCGCGATCGAGGGCTCCGCGGCGCTCTAGCTCGCTCAGCGGGGTTCGCGCGGTTGCGATGATTCGCGCATCCAAAGAGTCGGCACCCTGCGCAGCGAGCGCGATTGCGAGCCGCGACTGCGCAGAAAGCGGAAGCGCCGGCAAGTCTCGAAGCAGCAGCGTTCCACCAACTGCCGATCGTAGCCATCCTTTTCGATAATCATCTTCGGAGCCGAACAACAAACTCACGACGAGGTCCGGTGTTTCGGACGAACAATCGGCCACGACGAACGGCCCTTCCCATCGGGGACCACGGTCATGTATGAATCGCGATATCGGAAGCACAGGGGCGCCCGCAGTCGCGATCAGCAAGATCGGCCTACTGCTCGGCGCGAGCTCGATCGCGCGCGTCTGCACGCGTCGCATCGAAGGGCTGTAGGCTACGTGCAGGGTCTGGTCCTCAGCGAGACCTCGACCGAGCACGTTGAACTGTACGCGCAGCTGGTCGAGCTCGCCCTCGAGCACAGCAACCCGATCCTCGGCATCACGCCGAAGCGCCGACAGCTCGTGGATGTGCGTCTCGGCGCGACGCTGGGCGAGCGCACCAGAAAGGGCCCCGCCGAGCGACCCTCCCAGACGTGCAACTGCTTCGAGCTCGATTCGGGACAGAGGCTCCTTACGGTCTCCGATCGGCAGGAGAAGCAATGCCTCGACGTGGTCCAGATGCGAGCAGGGAACGACTGCCCCGGTTCTCCGGCTCTCCATCGCGTCGACCAGCGCGCGAATCCCTGGCTCACGCACCACCTGGCTACGAAGGCTCAAAAGGTCGAGCACCCCGGTCCTACCGCCACCAAAGATCGACCGAACGATGGCGGATGGCGCGTCTGCGGACCGAATCGACACGCGGTTGCCGGCATCGAGCCGGATTCGTAGCGGCGGCTCGAGGGTAAAGAGCTCCGGACAAGCGTCGTTTTTCCGGAAAAGACCCCCTAAAAGGGCAAGGGACCCAACGGCGATTTCCTCGAGCGTCGCGCCCGCAGCGAGCGCCTTGCGCGCAGCCTGTGCTCCGTCAGCAAGTCTGCCCGAGGTCGTCCACGCAAGACGACTTCCGAGTCTCCTCAAAGCGTTGAACGTGGCCCACCAGAGAGCCCCGATCCCCGCGGTTGCAACGCCGAGTCTCCATGGTGCGTCGGTAAGTCGCGACGCGAGGAAGAACCCTGCGGCGAACGAAACGGCACATGCCACGATAAACGGAATGCCGACGCGCCTGAGCGATCTCCAGTGCGGATCGAGCCAGGCCAAGTGACCCAACCAGAGCAACGCGGCTACGAAGAACTCGACGCAGACTCCTAAGAGGCCGAAGATCGGTCCGAACCAGGCGTACGCCAGCGCGACACCGAGACCAGCCAACGCGATCCCCGAAAGCGCTCCTTCGACGGCGTGCCCACGCTCGACCAGGAAGATCTGGTGAAGCGCCCCTGTTGCGATCATCCCAGCGACGACGACGAAGCCCAGGGTCGCACCGGGCAAGAGACCTGCGGCGGCGAGCGTAGCCGCACAAAGAGCCGCGGCAGGGTAGGCCAGCAGAACCGCGTAGCGAGCTCCAGGCCTGAGCGATCTCGGCAGCACGAGATCGAGCATGATCACCGCCGTGCTCAGCCAGGCAAGGCCGTGCGCCCACGTGAGCGCGCTGGCATCTGCGCCGGCGGTCGCGACCGCAATCGCGAGCGATATGGCCATCCAGGCCAAGCGCGAGGTGCCGCGCATCGGGGGTGCGGTCAGCAGTAGCAGGGGCGCGAGCGACAGGGCGAATGAAAGAAGCGCAATGACGCCTTCGTAGGACGTCGTGAGGCTGAGCGATGCCCTTGCTGCCAAAACGTAAAGGACAGCTGCTGGACCCAAGATGAGAAGTAGCCGCGGGATTCGCACGATAGGCGATGGTTTGTGGGGTGAGTGGCCAAGCTGAGGCCGCAGGCCGTCTACGCAACGACGCGCCAGTCTATCACCGGCCGCGGGCCTGACCAGAACCGTCATGCTCCGGCTGGATGAACATCCGGCGCCCCACCTGCTCCCACCAGCGGCAATACTTCTGCCGCGCGGCTTCGCGTTCACGTTTCGGAAGACCGGGGTGGTATCCGAAATACTCTTGTGTCAGGTGCTTGAGCTCCTCACTCGCCCGACGACGAAGGCGCTCGTCCGAGTGCATCAAAGCGTCGATCAACCACTCGAGGCGGTGCCGCGAGTCGTTCTTTTCGAGCCAGGCAAGCCATTTTTTCTTTGAATTGCCGAAGTCCTGGCAGCTCAGTCGCACCAGGCTTGCATGTGCTGCTCTAGCTACTTCGACCTGGGGACTTTCGAGGAGGGACACCAAAAACTCGAAAGATTCCACGTCCCGCAGCCGGCCCAGCGCTTCGATCGCGGTGACCTGCGATTGCAGCTTACGGCCGTCGCGTGCGCTCGCCCGCAGACGTTCCATCAGTTCCGTGAATTCCGTTTCGCAGGCGTAGAGCACGCTCAGCGCGCGGTACGCGCCGCCCCGAACACCGGGATCCGAATCGTACAACCGCCGTCCGATCGGCTGCACCAGGTCCGGTGAGACGAATTCCGACGCAACGAGGGCGGCGTAGTACCGCACGTCTGGATCCGCGTGATCCAATAGAGGAATTAGGTAGGGCACCGAGCGCTGTCCGAACGCCACGAAACATCGTGCGACGGGCGACACATCGCGGCCCGGAGGAATGCGCGCGTGCGGCTCATTGCGATCGAACCACAGCCTGCCCGGAAACTCACGCGCTAGAGCTGGAAGCGCGCCTTCTCCGGCCGCGAGCAGAGGAAGGATTGCCATTTCGTCTTCGGGCCCGGCCATCCGCAGTGTTCCGATGAGCTGCTCGACCTCTTCACCGACGTCGATGATGACGCTCGGCAGTGATCCGTCCGACGCGTTCGGTGGAGGTGCGGGCGCCCATCGTGCCCCGCGAGCTCGTTCGGACGGCTCGCTTGGGGGCGCAGAGCTCGGTACGCTCGGACCGAGCGAGACCACGTCGTGGCTGAATGCGCTCCCGTCATTGTCACGTCGGTCATCCGAGGGTACCGATCGTCTGCGGGCTCCGGCCGGCTCCGAATCAGGAGCGGCCGGCGCGGGCGCCGGCTTCCAGTCCGTGGGCAATTCGACCTCTGGCGCTGAAGAGCGCGCTCTCGGTGAAGGCACACGCCGCGACGAGCGAGGACTCGCCGACGGTTGCCCGAGGACCTCCGGTGGACGCGGTGGCAGGCTGTAACGAGTGGCATCGATGAAACCGGGCGCAGCCTCGGAGCGTCCACGCTTAGGCGAGGCGGGATCCGAGTCCCGGAAGGTTCCGGCGGGCACCGAGGTTTCCTTGTGAGGGGCTGCCGCGGGCGGAGGCTCCGTGTCGGCGATGCCGACCGGCGCGGGAATCGAGGAATCGAGCCGTGGATAGGAGCCGGAGATCTTCTTTCGCGGCGGCAGAGAGCTGCGCTTACCCACGCCTTCGAACGGCGCCACATAGGGGACCGCTCCCTCCTCAGCACGATCTAGGTTGGCGGCGAGTTTGCGCATCCGAGCAGTCATTTCGATGTCGTAATGCTTCGCGAGGCCGGCCTCGATGCGCACGGAGCAAGTGACGCGTTGCGCAGGATCGACTCCCAACTCGAATGCGATCTCGCGCAAGATGGCGTCAGGCAGTGGTCTGTCGACGGCAAGCACGATTGCATCTTCGGTACGAGCGAGAGGTATCAGACGATGGCGAACCGCAAACTCGCGTGGGAGCACACGAATCGTTGCGAGTCGGACCTGCATGACCTCCGCCCGTGTCGCCGGCATGAGACCATAAACTGCGGCGCAGTAAGCGCTCATTTGGTTCTCACCGACATACCCGAGCTCGAGCAATACCGTGTCCAAATTGCCGCCCCGAATGACCTGTTCCTGAATCGCGTGCTGAACACGATCGACCGTGAGCAGCTGGTCGCGAACCAAGAGCGAGGCGAGCACCGACATGAGCGCCATGTTGGCGTCCGGGCGGTCAGCGTGTCAACGAGGTTGTACGAGATCGGCCACCCGATCTCGCATCAACGCCATCACCACTGGAACTGCCGTTTCGACCCGTAACACTAGGTCGCCGAGGCTGACGATGTGGAATCCAGCGCCTCGAAACGCCTTGAGCTCCGCATCGGTGAACCCACCTTCGGGCCCGATTGCGCACCAAATCTGTTCCGGCAGCTCAGTCAGGGCGCCAAAACGTCCTCCAGCCCGCGCACCGAAGACCACTTTGAGCGCGCCAACCGGAACCTGCTCGAGCCATGCGTCGCAAGGCTTTGGGGAATGAATGACGGGAACGTCACTGCGCTCGGACTGCGCAGCAGCCTCGCTCGCAATTCGCGTGAGGCGAGCGACCCTCGACTTGACGCGATCGGAATCCCAACGCGGGACCGTACGTTCGGTTCGCATCAGGGCCACTTCGTCGACTCCGAGCTCGGTCGCCATGCGGACGCAGTCACCGATTTTCGATCCTTTCGGGACTGCGAGCATCAGAACCAAACGTGCGCGCCGGGGCCGGGCTTGGTCCGGTGGTTCTGCCTGGCAAACGACCTCGGCCTCGCCGATGGTCCGAATACGCGCTCGGGCTTCCCTGCCATGGCCGTCGAAGAGCACCACCTCGTCGCCGACCTTCAGTCGAAGGACGCGCACGTGGCGACTCGGCGCTTCAGACAGCACTACGACACCACCGTCCTCCGGAAGCGACGACGCGTAGAGCCTGCGCTCGGTCATCGGGCTTCAGGCTCCATCACACAGGCGCACCAAGCGTTTTCTTCGAGCCACTCGACGAGGCTCAACGCACCATACGCGGCCGAGATCGCTTCGCGTTCTTCCCGCAAGATTCCGCTCAACACGAGAAACCCGTCGGGGGCGACCCGTGCGCTGAGCGCGTCTGGCATGTCGAGTAGCACGCGCGTTTCGATGTTGGCGAGGACCACGTCATACGCGCCCTCTACCGAGGTCAGCGACGCCGCCGAAGCCTCAAAAGCCGCGCTGACACGATTTAGCTCGGCGTTGCGGCGTGCGACCTCCACTGCATCCTCGTCGATGTCAAGCGCGACGGCAGAGGCTGCACCCAACCGGAGCGCCGCTATCGAAAGAACACCGCTCCCACAACCGACATCGAGGAGTCGCTCACCGCCCGAGATTCGTCGGTCCAAAGCGCTCAGTACCAGGCGCGTCGTTTCATGGTCACCGCTCCCGAAGGCGTTCTCCGGATCGATCGTTACGACGACTCGACCCGAGGACCCGTGGGTCGTCTCCCAGGAAGGGTGTAACAGAAGTCGACGTCCGATTCGTCGCGGGCCAAAGCCTCGCCGCCATTCGACCGCCCAGTCGACGTCGGCAACATAGGACAGCTCTGCCTCGAAGTCCCTTTCCATTTCTTGGAGCGCTCGCTTGGCCGTCACCTCGTTTGCAAAGGAAGCGACGAGCACGACGTCCTCGTCGGTCGGGCCAGGCCCGAGGGTGGTTCGATCGCGCTCCTCGAGGCCCGTTGCCCCGAGCTCCCAAAGCCGCAGCTGCGCCAGCTCGAGCTCCTTTGGCGTCACGCGCATGCTCACGAGCGGATGGGATTTCGAAGACGACATCAGACCTCGACCATACGTGCAGTGAGATAGATGACTAGGAATAGCATCCAAGTGATTGGACCTAGGCGATTGCCTCCTCGCCAAGCGACCAACGGAGTCGCGAAGGGAATCAGGAAACCGAGGTAACGCCAAGTCGCAGCGAGCGGACCGGTGAGCACGCGCCAAGCCATCAGCAGGTGCGTGAAGAGAAGCGCGGCGCCCGAAACCGACCAAAGCGCAAGCAGCCAGAGTTCCACACCCCACTTCTAGCCCATTGTCACCGGTCGCCCAACGGAACGGCTACACAGGGGTAGCGTCAATGGCGAAGAGCTTTGGGTGTCGTCGAAAACGACTCGCATGGGGTGCGTAGGCTGTTTGATGTGTCGTGTCGATTGGGGAACGGCACGAGCAACTACGTGCCACCCCAGATGACCGAGCGTGGTTCTCGTCTTCGAAGTCTCGTTGAAGGCCGCCGGCGCCATGCGCACCGACCGGGACCCAACAAAGGGGGTGCGGGACTGCCCCCAAGACATCGATTCGCCACCACACTTCACGGAGGCGCCCTGCGCATCGCGGAGTAGAAAAAGGCGATAGCTCCGTTTTTTCAGGGGCTAAGAAGGGGCCTCAATTGTGCTTTCCCCAACAATTTGGGCGTTCTGTGTTTACCGACGACCCGAGTTGGGGGTAATCTCGGCGTTCTTGCCCCGCCCGGGCGTGTTGGACTGGACCAAAGGATCGATCGTGCAGAAACCCGGACTGACCTCGTTGTGGATGCTTGGCCTAGCGCTCCTCGTCGGTGGCTGTGGGGACGAAGCGTCGAGGGTGGACGAGTGCTTGTCCGCGCTGCGGATCGAACTCGACATCGTGCCCAATGTCGTGATCGACGTCGACGAGCCGGAGGTCGTGATCAACGAGGTGCGCTGGGAGATCGACGGTCCTGCGCTCGATGAGCCAAAAACGGGAACGATCGACACGAGCGACCCGAACGCGACCGCATCGGTCGAGGTGTACGGGCTTCTCCCCGGCAGCTACGTGGTCGAGCTCGAAGCCACCTCGGAAGACGGAGAAACCACCTGTCGTGGCTCGGCGAGCTTCGACGTGACGATCGGCGTGGCGACCGAGATTGCGGTCCTGCTCAAATGCTCCCCTGGCGAGCATTACGGCGCCGTTCGTGCTGATGGCTGGTTCAACATCTGCAGTGAGCTGGTCATGGCAGTGGTGGCACCGCTCCAGACTTCGGTCGGCAACGCGGTCATCGTCAGCTCCATGGCGGAGGACGTGGAAGGCGACGACATCGAGTACAGCTGGACCGCCCTCAATGACAACGGCAGCTTCTCGGACCCCTCGGCGCCGGCAACTTTCTACACCTGTGAACGAACGGGAAGCGATTCGCTAGTCATCACGGTATCGGACGACGAGTACTGCTCCGACAGTTGGAGCGTCCCGGTCGAGTGCGTGGATGAAGATGGGGCCGGCGGCGCGGGCGGGAACGGCACCGGCGGCACGGGTGGAATCGGCACCGGCGGCACAGGTGGCAATGGCACCGGCGGCACGGGTGGCAATGGCACCGGCGGCACGGGTGGAATCGGCACCGGCGGCACAGGTGGCAATGGCACCGGCGGCACGGGTGGAATCGGCACCGGCGGCACAGGTGGCAACGGAACCGGCGGCACAGGTGGCAATGGCACCGGCGGCACGGGCGGCAACGGAACCGGCGGCGGCAACGGAACCGGCGGCGGCAACGGAACCGGCGGCACCAACGGCAATCCGCAGTGCCTCGTCTCGTTAACCGTCGACTAGCGGCTAAATAGTTTGCGCCGAGCCAGCGGATGTTGGTTTATCTTCCGCAGGCCGGAAACATGCGTTCCAGCCCAGTCATCGAGCTCGAGGAGATCAGCAAGGCGTTCGGAGCCACACCGGCGCTCGCGCGAGTCGATCTCCGCGTGGAGCCCGGCAAAACCACGGTCTTGATCGGGCCGAGCGGTTGCGGAAAGTCGACCCTCTTGCGCATCGTGGTGGGGTTGGTCAGCGCCGATGGCGGAACGGCGTCGTTCGAAGGAAGGGCGATTACCCCAAAGAGCGTCCAAGCGCTGAGGCGACGCATGGGGTACGTGATTCAGGAGGGAGGCCTGTTTCCTCACCTGACCGCCGCGGAAAACGTTGTGCTGATGGCCCGGCAACTTGGCTGGCCGGAGCGGAAGTGGCGCGGTCGGCTCGGGGAGCTCGCCGCGCTGACCCGGCTTCCGACCGACGCGTTGAGACGATACCCCATGGAGCTCTCGGGCGGGCAGAGGCAACGCGTGAGTTTGATGCGGTCGCTGATGCTCGACCCCCACGTTCTTCTGATGGATGAGCCGCTCGGCGCGCTCGACCCGATGATCCGTTGCGATCTACAAGTGGAGCTTCGCGGGATCTTTCGAGAGCTTGGCAAGACCGTACTGATGGTGACTCACGATCTCGACGAGGCGGGCTTTTTTGGGGACGTCATTGTCCTGCTTCGAGAGGGGCGGATCGAGCAACGAGGGACGTTCGAAGAGCTCGTGCACGCTCCTCGAAACGAGTTCGTACGCGCCTTTGTCAATGCGCAACGCAGCATGCTGATACCGCTGCGAGAAGAGCCGTGATGAACGGAAGCCTTCATCATGCGGCTTGCGTGCTCGTGTTCGTTGTTCTTGCACAGACAGCGCTCGCACAGGAGCCGAACGTAACGATCGGCTCGAAGAAGTTTACTGAGTCGGTGATCCTTGGTGAGCTCCTCACGCAGTTAGCGACCTCGACGGGAGCTCAGGTGGAGCATCGTTCGGAGCTCGGAGGCACGCGCATCCTTTGGAATGCATTGAAGCACCGTGAAATCGACGCCTACCCCGAATACACAGGAACGATCTCGAAGGAGATCTTGACGGCCGGCGAAGCGCTCACAATCGGCGAACTACGGGAAGCTTTGGCGGCTGAAGGCATTGTCGTGAGTGAGCCGCTCGGCTTCAACAACACATACATCCTCGGGATGAAGCAAGACTTGGCCAACCAACGCGGAATTCGAAGGATCTCCGATCTCGCGCGACACCCGGACCTGCGCTTTGGTTTTTCCAACGAGTTCATGGATCGGCAGGATGGTTGGCCTGGCCTGCGCCGTGAGTACGCTCTTCCGCAGCGTGATGTCCGAGGCATGGACCACGACTTGGCCTACAGGGGATTGGCCGCAGGTTCGATCGACGTCGTGGATCTCTACTCGACGGACGCCGAGATCGAGTACTACGGACTCCGCGCTCTCGAGGACGACCGTGCTCACTTTCCACGGTACGACGCGGTGATCCTGTATCGAGCCGACCTCCAAGCGCGCGCCGCAGAGGTGGTAGAAGCGTTTGCCTCGCTTGAGCACGCGGTCGGTGCGGCCGAGATGATTGCCATGAACAAGAAGGCAAAAATCGCCAAGGTTTCCGAGGCCAGTGTCGCGTCCGAGTTTCTGAAACGGCGCCTGGGGGTGCAGACCGTACGAGTCGATGTCAGCCCATGGGAGAGGTTTTGGGTCAACACAATCGATCACCTGTTCCTCGTTGCCGTATCACTGGTGGGCGCAATCTTGGTTTCGGTTCCGCTTGGAATCATTGCGGTGCGCTTTGACCGAGTTGGACAGGCGATCCTGGGGAGCGTCGGAATCATTCAAACGATTCCGGCCCTTGCGCTTCTCGTCTTCATGATTCCACTGCTCGGCATCGGGGCGGCCCCTGCAATCGTTGCGTTGTTCTTGTACAGCCTGCTCCCGATCGTGAGAAATACGTATGCAGGGCTCGACGACATTCCGAGGCCGATCGTCGAATCGGCGATCGCATTGGGTTTGTCTCCGAGACAGAGGTTACGGCTCGTCGAGCTCCCGCTTGCCGCGCGATCGATCCTCGCCGGGATCAAGACATCTGCCGTGATCAACGTAGGCACCGCAACGCTGGGCGCCCTGATCGGCACAGGAGGCTACGGCCAGCCGATTTTGACGGGGATCCGACTTGATGACGTCGGACTCATCATGCAAGGAGCCCTGCCCGCTGCTGGCCTGGCGCTGCTCTGCCAAGCCGCGTTTGAGGTTGCCGAAAGAAGACTCGTCTCAAAAGGCCTACGAATCAAAGCCTAGATGGCTTTTCGGAACGGCTTTCGATGAACCGGGCGACGGGCTCTGGGTCTTTGCCGCAACTGGCAGGGCGCGCGGCGCCGGTCAGCTCACGACGTACGCGCACGCTCTCGGTCCGCTGCGAGCGGCGAAACCGCACCTCCCACTCGTCGGTCGAGGAGGCCGTCGTCGAAACCCATTCAACTGCGTCGTTCGATCGCTCACCGAGGCGGCCACGCAGGAGGATCTCCGCGGCCTGGGTCGGTCGGTCGTACGCACACCGACCCCGAAATCTCGTCAACTCTCCAAGCTCGCCACTGGCTCGCGCCGATACCCACGCATCCGCATGCTCTGGGCGAAGCCTCCCGTACATCAACCCCTCGGGAAGCCAGAGCGCGCAAGCTGCGAAACGATGACCCCCGAGGTGGCTCGTTTGCCAGACCTCCAAACCCCGTCCCTGCAAAGCCCTGAAGAAAGCGCTGCCGTGCTGCCCGCAGCAACGGTCGCGCCGCCCATGCGCGCATACGAGACAAATGGGCTCGACCATGGGCGTGGAGTCTTCCAACACGCGGTCGAGGCTCGTGCTGCAAAGATCTTCGTAGCGCGCCAACTCCACTTCGGAAGCCACGCCTCGATCGGATGAAACGACGATGAACTTTGCGCTTCGACCGCTACGTCCCGGTCGGCGGATCAGCTGTAACCGAGAGCGAGGGTCGTCGTCGAGCCAACGGCTGAGTTGAGCGCGAACTTCCCCGGATAGGGCCTCGGTTTCGATCGCATTGGAGGCCCAAGAGTCAGTCACCTCGAGCAACAGCCATCGGTCTACGGATTCGACCGCAGTGCCCGCGAGCGACTCTCCGACTTGCTCCGACGCGACCGAGCATTGGGGCAGGTTCACCGCTGGTCCGCTGCTAGAGGAAGCGGCCTCGCCATTTCCTCCTCGGCTTGATCGATCGTTTGTTGTCGGCGCGCCGCGATCGCCGATCGCCAGGCGTGCAATTGAGACTCCAAATCGTCCAAGAGCTCTTCGGCCCGGGCGAGGTGACGCCCGAACCGGGCGCGACGCGCAGGGTCGGTCTCGCCAGCGAGCGCCTTTTGAATCGACTCCCTCACGATCCGCATTCTCGCGACTGCGTCGGGGTAGTTCTCTCGTTTGGCGAACTGGCGTGCTTGCACCGTCCAGACGCGCCAGCGTTCCTCGTCATTCTGGAGACCCATCGGTTTTCAATTTAGGGGGATTCATCTCGGGGTCCAGCCGAGGGCCCCCTTCGATGATAGAGCCACCAATCTTCGAAGTGGGCCACCCGCTGAATCGATGGGTCCGCCGCGAAGAGGCTGTCCGGCGAAGACATGCGTCGTACCAGAAACCAATCAAAAAAGCTTCCGTGCTGGTCGAGCTGGAACAACTGCGGGCTCCACTCCCATCGCACTGGCACCCG
>JBFICQ010000007.1:0-30290 GCA_041581895.1 Polyangiales bacterium
GCGATGAGCACCAGGCCGAGGGCCACGCAGGCAAAGCCTTTGAAGGGGTCGGCCTGCTGCAAGACCCATTCGTCGATTTGCATCGTCTGGGCCGGGATGATTCCGCGCAGGTCACCGCTCAAGAACGTGAAGCCCGCCACCAAGAACGCGGCCGCCGAAGCAGCCATCACCGTGGCGGCGGGGCTCTTGGGTCCCCACCATTGCGCCATCGCGATGCCGATCAAGATCGCGGCGGGGATGATCGCAGGAAGGATGTAGTGATGAAACTTGGTCATCATCGCACTGAAGAGAACGAAGGACGACAGCAGCCAGAGCCCTAGGAAGAGCACCGTCTCGCTTCGGGACGCCTTCCCCGGTCGCGCTTGGGCGCGGTACCAGAAAAACACCAACAAGGCGGCGGGGATGAGCGCGACCCAGGGGAACGTCGAATACCCGATTTGGGTGAGAAAGTACTCGATGGTCCCCTTGTCGCCGTGCACGCCGGCGGCGAGCCGATTGATGTGGTCATGTATTAGGAGCCGGTTCGTGAAGCCGGATCCGTGCCGCACGTACATCGCCAAAAACCAAGGCAGGCTTACCGCGACGACGATGAGCGCACCGGGCGCGATTCGGAGCTCGCCATCCCCGAGCAGCGTCCAGCGTTGTGAAGAGATCAGGTAGAGGAGCGCGATCAGCCCCGGAATCGCGAGCCCCGGAAGACCCTTGGCCATGAATGCGATCGCGCACGAAAAATAAAACGCGTACATCAACAGCGCCCGCTGACGCCGCTCCCGTCGAACGATGAAAGCGATCGCGCAGAGGACACAAAGCCAAAGAATGCCCTGTACGAACGGCTGGCCTCCGAGCCCCTGCACGCGGGGGAGTTGCTCGCGAGGGTTGGGGTTTCCAGGGACGTCGACGTTGCCAGCAGACCCGTAGAGGAAACGATCAGGGTGGGTCACGAGATGCCAGCCGTCGACCCATGAGACATTGCGTGAGATCAGATAAGCCGCCTGCGGGAGCACGGCGAGCAGGATCAAGAGCACGATCACGTGCTGGAGCGACAGCCTGATCGGACCAACTTGAAACACCGTGGCCTCACGAGCTCGATCCTCGTGGACTGCCATCAGCAGACAGCAGAGCGCAATCGTGATCGCCGCGACGTGGGGTAGGTCGGTGATCGCCTGACGCGAGATGAAGAAGAACTGGGGCATCGTCGCGGTGACCAGCACGGCAAGGGCCCCAGCTCGGGGTCCGAATTGGCGTTGAATCGTCGCGTAGATGACGCCGAGCGCGGCGATCGCCATGACGAAGGTCGGCATTCGGATCGCCCATTCCGGGTACGCTGGATGAGCGTCGGGCAGGAAGTCGACCCCGGCGACGCCCATGCTCCAGGCCTCGGCCCAGAAGAGGAGGATCGGCTTCGACCAAAACCATTTGTCCTGTGCCCACCACAAGCTGATCCAGTCGTTGCGCGCCAAGATCTCGCGAGCGACCTCGCCGTAATGCGTCTCCCAGGGATCCCACAAGCCGTACGTGCCAAGCAGCGGCAGATAGATCGCGGAGACGAAGACCAGCACCAACAACCCGGGACGTCGAAGCGCCGGAGGAACCAAGCAGATCAACGCCGCCGAAATCGTGATCGGCAGGCGGTCGTAGCCACCGACCGAGAAACCGATCACGACCACGGCCGCGGCCAACGCTGCGGCGGTGACGGGAGACACTCGCTCCCCCTGCCTCTTGCCGAAGGTCGTTTGGCGCCAGTCGATCGGCTCGCCCGGAGGAGTCGGGACGAGCCACGCGACCCATGCCACCGAGGCGACCAGGGCGATCAGGGTTCCCCACAGAGGGCCGAGAAAGAAGGGGTCGCGATTGGCCATCCACAGAACCATCGCGACGGACGCCAGCACGGCCACGACCAGGGCGGTGACCTTCTTCGGCTCTTTGGTACGCTCCGCCCTCGGCAACGCGGCCCGAGCATAGCAGGCCTGCGACTCAGTCCCTCAGATCGAATCGCGTCAGGCCGTGGGCCGGAACGGTCAGCGGTCGGCTGTGCTCGATCCCCCGACCGTCGGACCCGTAGACCGTGATCTGGGCTCGATATTGACCCGGCTGCAGGTTCAGCGTGTGGAAAAAGGCATCATCGTCATCTGCAGCGCGTTGGAAGCGGACGCTTGCGACGGCTTCGCCGTCGTGGACGATGTCCACATCGACTCGGCGAACGTCGGCGGCAGGCTGATAAGCTACCTCGACCTCCTGCGGCCAGGCCCGAGCGAGCTGACCACCGACCACCGCCAAGCCCACCACTGCGATGACGGTTGCGAGTCGTTTTCGAGCTGGGGAGGGGGTCGGAGGGGCGTGCATCATCCAAATCGTGGTTACGGTGACTAGATGTCTGCCTGCAAACGTCAGTACCTTGGCACCAATTGGAGTCGGTGTTAAATTCAAAGTTGCCCGAATTAATGAGTCGTTATGGTCCGCCTCACCAACATTCTTGAAAAGGTGAAGGGATACCATCCCCGAGCGGATACGGATCTGATCAATAAGGCCTACGTGTACGCCTCCCGGATGCACGAGGGGCAGAGCCGAAAGTCGGGGGACCCCTATTTCGCGCATCCGGTCGCGGTGGCGGACATCATCGCCGATATGCGTCTAGACGCTTCGAGCGTTTGTGCCGCGATCCTGCACGACGTGGTCGAGGACTGCGAGGCAAACATCGATGACATCGAAACGGTGTTTGGCGAGGAGGTCGCCTTTTTGGTCGATGGCGTCACGAAGCTCGGCAAGGTCAACTTCGCATCGCGTGAAGATCGTCAGGCAGAGAGCTTTCGGAAGATGCTGGTGGCGATGGCCCGAGACATTCGGGTGCTGCTGGTCAAGTTGGCAGACCGGCTCGACAACATGCGTACGCTCGAGCACATGTCGCCCGCATCGCAGGAACGGATAGCGCGCGAGACGGTGGAGATTTATGCGCCACTCGCGGGCCGACTCGGGATCCAGTGGCTCAAGGCCGAGCTCGAGGACCTGAGCTTCAAGCACCTCGAGCCAGAGGCGTACGACTTACTGGCTTCGCAGGTCGAGGCCGTCGCCAAAAACACCGACAGTTACATCGCGGAAGTCACTGCCCAGTTGAAGAAGATGCTCTTGACGCGTGGCTTTTCAGTGCAAATCAGTGGCCGCCGTAAGCATCTTTATTCGCTTCACCGCAAGATGAAGGGGACGGGGGTCGGCTTCGAACAGGTGCACGATTTCGTCGCGTTTCGAGTCATCACCGAGAGCGTTGCCGATTGCTACGCCGCTCTCGGTGTGGTCCATTCGGAATGGACGCCGGTTCCGGGTCGCTTCAAAGACTACGTCGCGCTGCCCAAGTCCAACATGTACCAATCGCTGCACACCACGGTGATCGGGCCGTCGAACCGCCGCGTCGAGATCCAGATTCGCACGCACGAGATGCATCGGACCGCCGAGTACGGGATTGCTGCGCACTGGCAGTATAAAGATCAAACCGGCGGGATCGACCCCAAGGACGCCGCGCGTTTCGTGTGGCTCCGTCAACTGATGGAGTTCCAAAAAGAGGTTGCCGATCCCGAGGAGTTCTATGAGAGCGTCCGGGTCGACCTCTTCCCCGAGGACGTCTACGTCTTCACGCCCAAGGGCGACGTCAAGACCTTTCCTCGAGGCGCCACCCCGATCGACTTCGCCTACGCCGTCCACTCCGAGGTCGGCCATCGATGCTCGGGGGCGCGAGTGAATGGCGCGATCGTCCCACTTCGCCACAAGCTTCAAAACGGCGATGTCGTCGAGATCATCACGAGCAAGAACCATCATCCCAGCAAGGATTGGCTCGAGTTCGTGGGCACGAGCCGTGCGCGCTCGCGTATTCGCGCGTATCTACGGATGGAGGAGCGAAGGCAGGCCATTCAGCTCGGCCGGGAGCTGCTCGAAAAGGAGATGCGGAAGAACAAGCTTTCGCTTTCCCGCTTCCTCAAGAGCGACCGCGCCAAAGCGGTCTTTTCGCGTTTCCGCACGGGCGGCGAAGACGAGCTCTACGCTCGAATCGGCATCGGGAAGCTCGCGCTTCCGACCGTCATGGAAGCGATCATTCCAAGCGAGGACGGTGAGCGCGAGAGTCTGCGACCTGGGTTCATCGAGCGCACGGTTCAGCGCGTTTCGAAGAGCTCGGACGCGAGTGGCATTCGGATTCAGGGTATGGACAACATGCTCGTCCGGTTTGCACAGTGCTGCAGCCCCGTTCCAGGTGATTCGGTGACCGGCTGGATCACCCGAGGTCGCGGGGTAACAGTGCACCGCCGCGGCTGTCCGAGGGTTCTCGAGCTCGACCCAGAGCGGCGTGTGCAAGTCAGCTGGGCCGACGACGTGAAAGTCGACCTACCGGTGTCGCTTCGGGTGATGACCGACGACCGTTCCGGTATCTTGGCCTCGGTTTCGTCGGTTTTCTCGTCGAACGGCGTGAGCATCAACGAAGCCTCGTGCCTGTCGAAAGACGGCCGGGCCGAGAACATGTTCCACTTCCGCGTCGGCGATCTCGATCTTTTGCGTGAAATCATGCGCGGCGTCGCCAAGGTTCAGGGCGTCATCGACGTCGAGCGCGTCTAGTACTCACGGTCCCTCTGTCGTCGAACGCCAGAGCACGGTCAGCAGCCCCGCAGCCGCCAAGATCGACGCGATGATCAGCCATACGCTGATGTGTTCCACTCGGTCGGAGAGGGTGTTGAAGCCCTCGATTCGCACCAAGCTAATGGGTAACAGTAGTGGCGTCGCGTTGATGCCGGCATGGAGTGCGATGCTCGCCAAGGTTGATTTCGTTCGGAGTGCGACGGCACCGAGAACGAAACCGCCGAGGGTCGCATAGATCGCTGCCGGCCAACCATGGACGATCCCGAACAGAACCGAGCTCCATACCAACGCGATGCGTGTGCCGTAGTGATCTTGCAGCATGGGGAGGAGCCAGCCTCGAAACACGAGCTCCTCGGTTACGGGTGCGACCAAGACGAAAGCCATGAGAGCCGACATGCCGCCCCACCAGGTGGTGGGATTCAACATCTGATAGCGTCGGGCCAACTCGTCGAATGTGAGTGGCCAGATCTCCTGCGCAACGTTTCCGACCTCAGCCAATGAGAACTGAAGAAAGATCCCAGCGGCGAAGCACAAAGCGACGATAGCGCCCGCCAGAGGCTGCACGTGCACGGCCCCGAGGAACCCGGCCCCACGCGACTTGTGCGGGAACGCAACGATGAACAGGAGGCATACAGCGGCGGCCTGCGCGAGCGCTAGATTGATCGGGGCTGCGGCGCCCGTGCGAATCGCATCGATCCAACCCGACCACGTCGTCGAGAGCCGCTTCAACTGGAGAGAGCCGGCGAGCGCCAAGAAGACGGCGTTTAGTACGGGCACCGCGAGCGCAATGAGCAGCGCCTCCAGCGCCATCGGCAGAGCTCGGGAGTCTCGTCGCACGTCCGTCAGTAGCCTGACACGGACCTAGGGGTATCGGGCAAGATATGCGCCTGCCCTGTTCCTTTGACCCTGCTATAGCGGCTGAGCGCCATGAGAACTCGGTTCTTCGTCGTCCTTGGCTTGTTCAGCCTCATCGGAGCTTGTGCGCATGCGCGATCGGCGACCGATGGAAGGATTCCCGTCCGAAGCGCGGAGCCGATCCCGCGAGCCGAGTACCCGGCCGAGTCGCGCCGGTACATGCTGATGACGAGCTCGGACCCCGATCGCCTCCGGCTTAGAGATCGACTGATCGCCACGATTCTCGTCGAAGCTCAGAGCCTGGCCGACATCGATGACTACGAGGGCGTCGTCGCCCAGGCCCAGCGCCTCACCGAAGTTCTTGCACCGTCAGATTTCGCAACCGGCGTGCTTCCCCGAGGCCTCGTGCCACTTGCCACGTTCATTGCTGACCGCGGCGGGCGCCGCGGGGACGAGGGGCGCGTTCTTGCGGCGTATTATCTGCTCGCGCGGCTCACCGAAGAAGAGAGATATCAGCAGAGCTACGATCGGATTGCCGCCTGGGGCCGAGAGTCTCGCAGCCACGTCAAGGACATCCTTCCGCGCTATGGCCAGCTTCTCGGGGTATGGACCGAGCACGCCGATCTCACACCAGCCCCCGACGTCCTCGACACGCTTGCCGGGCTTTACATCGCCCGCCGAGACGCGCTGCTGGCGGAGTCGTCAGAGGCGCGTGGCGAGTATGGCGCCGTTACCAATCGCATCTGGCGCATCGGGCCGCTCGACGTGGCCGCCGTCTATCTCGCTCACGGCGATGTCGAGTCGGCGATCGCACGCGTCGAGAGCATGGGTCCAGGCGGCGAGTTGCAGCTGCGCCTGCTCGAACTGCTCCGATCGGCGAAAAGCCCCAGCGACGACGGCGCCCACGCCACCTATGAGCTCGTCGAGGGGTTTTCGGTCGCGCGGCCGGACGTGACTGCTGGCCTCTGTCGCGTGTCGCTCGGTCGGTATCCCAAGGACTTCCGATTTCGTCGATGCATGGCGCGCGTCGCCGCGGATGAGGGAGAATTCGCCGATGCGACTGCTTGGTATGTGAGCGCGATCGAGTTGGCCCCCGAGATGGTCGAGCTCTACGATGAGGCGCTCAATCAGCTCGACGAGTTCATCGAAAGCCGGCTGATGGACCCCCATCCCGAGCGGTCGAGCTCGCTGGCTCGCGGCGCCGAACAGATCCTCGCGGCGCGGCAAGAGCGTTGGCCCGACTCCGCGCCCCCCATTGCGCCGGACCAGCTCGAGTTCCTGATCGGCATGCTAGAAATGAACGCCGGCCGGGTCGATGAGGCCGAGCGTCGATTCAAGTCCAGCCTCGCTCGGGAAAACAACGCCAATGCGTTGTTGCAGCTCGGCCTTCTCATGGAACGCACGGGCCGACCCAAAGACGCCGAGAGCTATTATCGGCGCGCTCTTACGCTGACCCCCTCGGACACTCTCAGCGATTCGCTTCATCGCGCCGAGATCCTCGAACACCTCGGCAACGCCGCGGCCGCACAAGGTCGCGCGCGCGAAATGCAGGCGAAATACGAGAAGGCGCTTGGCGCGTGGAATGAGGCGATAGGCCTCGTCGAAGGGCCTACAGCGGCGCTGGTGGAGATCCGTCGTGGGATCCTGCTCGACCATCTCGGCCGCCACGATGAAGCTCTCGATTCATTCCATAGCGCGATGGCTCTAGCCCCTCAGTGGCGCGAGGTGTACGCTACCATTCTTTCGCATCTCGTCGTTTCCGACCCCGACTTCGAGTTTGCGTCGACGGTCTGGCGCCGCGCGCAGCTTCAGCTGACCCTTCCGCCCGAATGGAAGGTGTACTTCACTCTTTGGCTCCAGTTCATCGCGGCGCGATCGGAAAACGCGCCGGATCCCGAGCTTACCGAGCTCCTTCGTCGACTTGGTAAATCAGGAAACTGGTGGGGAAAGCTTGCGAGCTTCGGCGCCCGGGAAATCACCTACGACCAGCTCCTCACCGTGGCCTCGAGCCTAGGCGAGGAGACCGAAGCCCTGTTCTACGAAGCCACTAGACTCTTCATGGAGGGCAATCGCGACGAAGCCAGCGCGCAGCTCAAACGCGTTCTCGACACCAAGATGGTGAGCTTTTACGAGTACGAGATGGCCCGAAAGCTCCTTCTCGCGCAGTCGAGGCTCGGAGGAGGTGAGCCATGATCGACTTCGAAAAGCTCGGCGTCTTTTACTTGGGCAGGGTGTTCGACGCGCAAACAGGAGAGCCCACCGACACCCCGGTTCTCTACGACGCAAAAGATCTCACCACGCACGCCGTATGTGTTGGGATGACGGGCAGTGGCAAGACAGGCCTGTGCATCACCCTCCTCGAAGAAGCCGCGATCGATGGGATCCCGGCGCTATGCATCGACCCCAAAGGAGACCTGGGCAATCTACTTCTCACGTTTCCCGAGCTCCGGCCGAGAGATTTCGAGCCATGGATCGATCCCGCCGAGGCCGAGCGAAAAGGCCGCACGGTGGCTGAGCACGCGGAGTCGGTGGCAAAGCTCTGGAGCGAAGGACTGGCGAGTTGGGACCAAGACGGCGAACGGATCTCGCGCTTCCGAGACGCGGTCGATCTGGCGATCTACACACCTGGAAGTTCGGCCGGCCGGCCGCTCCGTGTGCTCGACGCGTTTACACCGCCTACTGGCGCCGATCTCGACGCCGATTGGAAGCGCGAGGAGCTCATGAGCGCGGTTTCGAGCCTGCTGGCGTTGATCGGTATCGAGCCGGATCCCGTCAACAGCAAGGAGCACATTCTTCTCTCCAACCTCTTGTCACACGCTTGGGATCGCGAAGAAGCCCTCGGCCTCGACGAATTGATTCGATGGATTGGAGCTCCCCCAATCGACCGTATCGGCGTCATGGACCTCGAGTCGTTTTATCCCTCCGCCGATCGGCAAAAGCTCGCCATGCGAATCAACGGGATGATCGCATCGCCGGGATTCTCGACTTGGCTCGAGGGCGAGCCACTCGACGTTCAGAGGCTCCTTTGGACCGAAGACGGAAAACCCAGAATCACGATCCTATCGATCGCACACTTGAGCGATGCCGAGCGGATGTTCTTCGTGAGCACGTTGTTGAGCCGCGTCGTGACCTGGATGCGGAAGCAGTCGGGTACCTCGAGCTTGCGCGCGATCGTCTACATGGATGAGGTCTTTGGGTTTCTTCCCCCGGTTGCAGAGCCGCCCTCCAAAGCACCCCTGCTCACGTTGCTCAAGCAGGCCCGCGCGTATGGGGTCGGCACCGTGTTGGCGACGCAGAATCCAGTCGACATCGATTACAAGGCCCTTTCGAACTGTGGGACGTGGTTTCTCGGAAGGCTTCAGACCGAGCGCGACGTGGCCCGCGTCCTCGATGGCCTCGAGGGTGCGTCCGAGGCCGCCGGTCATCCGCTTCGGCGCGGCGAGGTCGAGCGGCTTCTCGCCGGGCTTCGTAGTCGCGTCTTTCTGTTGAACAACGCGCACGAGGACGGGCAGACGCTGTTTCACACTCGATGGGCGATGTCGTATCTGCGAGGGCCTCTCACACGAAGCCAGATCAAGCAATTGACGCCCGCAGTCGAGGCGTCGCCAAAGAGAGCCGTCGCAGCGCCGACGACGGCGAGCGCGGGCCCTTCGGGGGGTAAACCTCCGATTCTTCCCGTGGGAATTGAGCAAGTGTTCTTGGACGATGGCCCCGGGACTTACGAGCCGCATCTCATCGCGAACGTTTCGCTTCACTACGCACGTGCCACGTACGCCCTCGACGAATGGAAACAGCAGGTTCTGCTCGCGCCGCTTCGGGAGGGAGACCTGTGGGAGCAAGCCGAGGTGTTCGACCCCGATGCGCTCGATCTCGACGACACTCCGCCGGAGCAGGCGGAGTTCACGCCTCCACCACCTCGTTCAATCGGAAAAGCACGTTTTCGGAGTTACCAAAAGCAGCTCAAGAGCCACGTTTACCAAAACCAGCCCAAAACTCTCTGGCAGTGTAAGCCGCTGAAGCTTCGCTCAAAGCCCGACGAATCGAAGTCCGAGTTTGCATCACGGGTGCAGCTCGCGGTCCGCGAAAAGCGCGATCAAAAGGTGGAAGACCTCCGCGCTCGCTTCGCAAAGAAGATCAAGCGCATGGAAGATCGGGTCCGCCGCGCTGAGGCCCGAGTCGAGCGCGAAAAAGGTCAGTACGATCAACAGAAACTGCAAACGGGGATCTCGTTCGGCGCCACCGTTCTCGGCGCGATCTTCGGGAGTCGGGGCCTAGGTCGGGCGACGACGGCGGCACGAGGCGCCGGTCGCATCGGCCGTGAGCGTCAAGACGTTGTCCGGGCAGAGGAAGAGCTCCGCACGTTCGAAGAGGAAAAAAGCGCGCTCGAAATCGAGCTCGAAGAAGAAGTTCGCGCCTTTCAGGCCGACGTCGAGCCTCCAGATATCGAAGAAGTGCTCGTCCGTCCCAAGAAAGCCGACATCGAGGTCTCCGATCTCAAGCTCGCCTGGAAACAGGTCTAGAGGGATTCAAAAGCCTTGCGAACCGCGGCCGGTGCTTCGACGAGCTCGATCAGTACGCCTTGTCCGCCGATCGGCTTTTCCTCGTTGCTTTTGGGATGGATGAAACAGACGCGATGGCCCGCAGCACCGGGACGGATTCCGCCTGGCGTGAATCGCACGCCTCGGCTGTCCAGCCACTTGACGGCCGCGTCGATGTCGTCGACCCACAGCCCGATGTGATTGAGCGGCGGAATGTCGACCCTGGGTTTCTTCTCCGGATCGATCGGCTGCATCAGATCGACTTCGACCGTAAAGGGCCCGGCTCCCATCGTTACGATGTCTTCGTCGACGTTTTCCGTTTCGCTTCGGAAATTGCCGGTGAGCTCGAGGCCGAGCGTATCGACCCAGAGCCGGCGAAGGGCGTTCTTGTCGGATGCGCCCACCGCGATCTGTTGAATACCGAGTACCTTGAACGGACGATCTGCCATGCTTCGGCCTTCATACCCCGGTTGCCGCCCATGTCCACATGGGACAACCTCCGCCTCGTGAAGACGTCACTCACCGGCATCAAACCGACGCACTTGCCGCACCTCGGGAACTATCTCGGTGCGATTCGCCCTGCGCTTTCGCTAGTCGACCGGTATCGAACTCTTTACTTCATCGCGGACTACCACGCGCTCACGAGCGTTCGAGATGCGCAAAAGCTCCGAGGCTACATTCGCGACGTCGCTGCAACCTGGCTTGCCTGTGGTCTCGACCCCGAGCGCACTCTGCTGTATCGGCAGTCGGACGTTCCCGAGGTCTTCGAGCTCACTTGGGTGTTGGGCTGTTTGTTGGCGACCGGGCAGCTCGAGCGCGGCCATGCCTACAAGGATGCGCTTGCACGCGGCGGCTCACCCAACGCAGGGATCTTCAACTATCCGGTGTTGATGGCGGCCGACATTCTTCTCTACGACACCGACGTCGTGCCGATCGGCAAGGACCAAAAGCAGCATTTGGAGCTGACTCGCGATGTTGCCTCGCGGCTCAATCATAGCTACGGCGAGAACACGCTCGTCGTGCCGGAAGCGTTGATCACCGAGGCGCCCCTCGTTCCGGGTACTGACGGCCAGAAAATGAGCAAGAGCCGCGGCAACGGAATTCCGCTTTTCGAAACACCAAAGGAGCTCCGCAAGGTAATCATGAGCATCACCACCAGCTCCGAGGCGCTCGAGGATCCCAAATCAGCCGAAGACTCGACCGTCTACGAGCTTTATAGTCTCATCGCCCCGGAGCGGGCCCCCGAGATGAAGCAGAAGCTCGAAGCGGGAGGCTATGGGTGGGGTCACGCCAAGCAGGACCTCTACGAAGCGATCGAAGCCGAGATCGGCCCCAAGCGGGAGGCATACCTCGCGATCCGTGACGACGAGACCAAGCTCGACGCGTTGTTGCACGAGGGTGCCGACAAGGCGAGGTCGATCGCCAAAATGACCATGAGGCGCGTGCGGAAAGCGGTAGGTATCGACTGAATTAGTCGACGCTGCTCCACTGCGTGTCGTCGAACTCCTCGTATTCCTCGCTCTCGATTGGTTCCTCGGCCGGTTGTTGCACTTCAGGAATCGCTAGCAGGCCGGGGTGGCCACTCTCGACGGATTCATTGGTGAGCAGGAACGTTTGCTTGTGCTTCTGCCACGATTGCCGGACGATGGTTTGGGCGATGACCATCGTCTCGTGATCATACCAGCGGATCGCAACACGGGAGACCGCTCCCGAGCCATCGTCCTCCGTATGGGCGTTGACCGCGAGGATCTCGCTGTCGGCGATCTGAATGTCTCGTCCCCAGCGCACATGCGACAGGCGAAACTGGTTTTGGAACGCCGGCGAAACATGACCAGCCGCGACATCCATCCGACCCCAACGCGCTCCTTCGTTCAGCTCGATCACCGAGTCGCGAAGCCTGGTTTCGGGGCTAAGATTCTGGATCAAGCAACCGCTCAGCCCCAGGAGCAGACCGGCCCAACAAATTCGTGCGGACATGAGCCGACGCTAGGCACGGGGTCGAGCAATGGGCAACTAATTGGCGGCCCGAGCGCTGGTCTTCGCGAGACGCGCCCGAGCCGCCCGATTGTCGGGGTCCTGCACGAGCGCTTTTCTCCAGGCTTCCCGGGCCCGCGCTGTATTGCCCTGGAGCATGAGAGCATCTCCGAGCAGCACTTTGTACTGTGGCCGGCGCGGCCTTTTCGCGACCGCCCTCCGCGCCCATTTGACCGCCCGGTCGCCGTCCTTGGTCGCGACGTAGAGGGTGGCGTAGCCCGCCATGGCCTGCGGGTTCTTCGGGTCGAGCTCCCAGGCTCGATCGAGCGTCGCACCCGCCCGGTCGAGCTCTCCGCCTCGGGTCAAGGCAAGCGCACGATGCACGAGCACGTCGGATGCCTTGCCGGGATCGCGCGGAAGGTTTTGCGTCGGGATCACCAGCTTGGGCTTTTCCTGCGTGGAAGCCTCCGCTTGCTCCGCCGGCTCTTGGGGGGTGGGTTCTTCGGCTTGCTGCGTCTCCGAAGCTGGCGGTTCTTCTTCTTCCGGTGGGGCCGCTGCGGGCCGAGTCGCCTCTTCTTCGAGAGTCTCCACCTGGCTCGGCTCCTCGACTTTCGGCTCAGGCTCGGCAACTTCCGCTCGTGCAGAGCTGGCTTCCGCTGCGAGGCCTCGATCCAAGGCCTCTAGACCATCGACCCGCCCGGCGGCTGGAGACTGATCGGCGGCAGCGTCCTTTTCGATCTCCGCAGCCGCTAACGAGTCGGAGTCGGCGAGCCAGAGCTGCCAATACAAGAAACCGCCCCCCGCGAGAAGGGCGACGAGAAGGAGGACCGAAATCCAAACCGGCGTCGAGTGAGCCCGGGGAGGCGCGAGAACCGTGGCACCCTCCAGCATCGTTGCGAGCTCATGGTCGAAGGCCTGATCGGCAAAGAGCGGACCCGGCGAGGGCTTCTTGCTGGCCGTCGGTGGCGGTGGTGGAGCCGGCTTTTTGGGCACGGGGATCGTCTTTTGCGTCTCATCGGGAAGCACTTCGAAGATTGGAGCCAGACCCATTTGCGTCTTCTTGGGAGCGCGCTCCACGCCATGGTCGGTGTGTCGTTCGGGTCCGTTGCTTTCGCGGATGGGGTCGCCGGCGACGACGCTACGGCGCCGAGTCTCGACCTTCGCGAGCATTTGGGGTTTCGTCGGAGCTTCGTCTTCGGCGAAGGCTTCCCCTTCGGCGCCTGCCGCCTGAAGATGCCGAAACCTCGGCGGCGCCATGGTCTTGAGCTGCTCGAGCCCATCGCTTGGAATGGCGCCCGGGGGCATCGTGGCGTGATCTTGCGATTCTGGGGCCGCCGGCGGGGCGGTGGGCGCATCCACGACGACTGCATTCTCACCGTCCGCGAAGCCGAGCTCGCGCGCTACGACGCCGAGCGCTTCGTCGACCGGCATCATGATGTTTGCGACCGAAGGAAGATCCTGCTCGCGGATCGAAACGCGGCCCGAGTTCATGCCCCAGAGCGCCGTCAGAGCCGGCATCCCCTGAAGGCTCAGGGTCGTTGCCTCACGCAGCGTTGCGTACGCGCCCACGATCGAATTGTCCGCGATGTCTATCTCGACGTTCCGCTTGTTTCCGGCAATTGCGACGTGACGGACGCCGGCGATCGAGCCGAGAGCGCGAAGGAGGCGTCCCGGACCGATCAGCTCGAGCCGCGTGTCGAAATCGACCTCGTCACTGACGCGTTGCGCAGCCACCGCGTCCTGCTCGATGAGGGGTGCGACCCTCGCAGCCAGCTGAGCCAGGTCCGGCTCGGCATCCGACGCCGCGCTAGGCCAGAAATCATCCCAACGCACCACCAACATCGAGGCCCAACGAAGCTGCGGGTCCTTGCGAATGGCGCGAACGAACTCGATTCCTTTCCCGCCGACTGCGGCCGAGTCCATCACGACCACCTGGGGATCGACTTCCCGAATTCTCGGAATGACGGCGGTCGAAAAATCGGCCGCGGCGACTTGGACTCCTTTTGCGTGGAGTGCATGCGCAAGCTTCTCCGCACGCAGCTCGTCCGAGTCCAAGATCACCATTCGAGACCCATCGAGCACGCTCAGGTCGACGTCCGCGGGCTCGATGGCGGCGGGCAACGTCGACAACCGTCCACCGCTCGCCTCGTGGAACTCGTACTCTAACGGCTCGGACTCAGCCACCGCCTCGCGTAGCCGCTCGAGGATCAACTCCATGTTGTGCGCGCTCGGCGATTCGGTTTCGATGACGATCGGCATGCCCTCGAGAACTCCTTTGGGAGACTGAATACTCAAGATGCCGGTCTTGTGATCGCTTGAAACGAGAGAGACTACGTCTTTCAAGTTGTCTTCGGTGAGCTCGCCGCTGGCCAGACCCGAGCGGTCGGGAACTTCCTGAGCTAGCTCTGCGAGTCGGCGCGCGATCGTGTCGGCTCCTGCGCCCCGCGGAACGATGGCAACCGCACCGGTACGGAAGTCCGGCCCCTCGTGCTTGAGGTTGGCCTCGTTGGAGACGACCGCAATCGGTAGGACATCGGTTGCGCGGTTCGCCGCCATCCGCTCGACGACACCCGCTCCACCGCGGACCGCCGCGTCACCGATCAAGACCACCAGATCCGGCGCGTAAACACGCACGGCGTTCTCCAGCTCCGCGGTAGCGCTTGCCGCCACCGAAACCCCGTGGCGACGAAGCGCTTCCCCCAACGCCGTCTGCATCGGTTCGCCCTGGCCCACCAGCAGGACGGTGGGTCGGTGCTCCTCCTCCGACATCGATCAGAATGGTGGCTGATTCTGGGCCGCTTCGCCAGCTTGGTGCCCGGGGTCTTTCTGGCTACACTCCGCGGCCCATGACTACACAGCCTATCGAGTTCCTCCGAGATACGTTTCCCAAGCTTTTCACCCGTGGGGTGGCGGTGCTCGAAGGCCGCGCCGCAGGGGGTGACGAGCGCGCGCAGCGGATACTCGAGGACGTGAAGGGCGTGACGGGGGCTGTGCGCCTCGAAGTCGAGGACCATCCACCGGTCGTCCTGTCGGGCAAGGCCGGCCTCCTCACGGCCGGGAGCGAGCCCGAGGAAGGCGTTCCCCTAAAGGCGACCGCCAAAATACCCGCCAATGCAGTCGAGGTCCTACTCGGCTCGGCGTTGCGATCCGGTGCCTTGGAGGACGAAGAAGTGGCCGTCGGAGCGGCTCAGACGGCGTCCAAGCGATTCGAGGACGCTCTCGCAGGGCAGCCCATGAGCTTCGAGGCCACCGTGAGGGACGTGCCGGAGCTCGGGGACGTCGTCCTGCGGGTCGCCTTCAACGTGCCCGAGGTGCCGGCCGAGCCCGGGTTCACCACCGAGCTCCAGTACGCGGATCTCGAGGCGGTCCGCCGTCGCGACCTCACAATCCAAGAGCTTTTCCTCGGCGGCAAGCTCAAGATGGAAGGCGATTACTCACTCGCGCTTCAGATCTCGATGCAGCTCCTCACCAATCCGCTCTGAACGGAAGATCCGGAGATTCAGGCGGAACTTGCCGGCCCCTCCTTCAGACAGATACCCTGATCGCTGGTAGTGGGGGTCATGTTTCGGGCTATTGCCAAGAGCCGTTATGTCGTTCCGGGGTTCCTGTGTCTCGTGCTGGCGTTTTTCGTCGGCCCTTTGGGCGCTGAGACCGGAGCACTGACTGTCGCCGCGGCAGGCGGACTCGCCGCCGTTCTTGGCGTCCTTGGAATGCTGATCATCAACTCGGGGCAACCGCCGTCGGTCGAGCTCACCGAAGTCGACGTGCGCCTCCGCGAGATTCAAAACGAAGTCAAAGAGATCGAAAGCGTGATCGGTCAGAACGTTCGCGAGCTGACGAGCGGGCTAGGTGAGCAGATGCTTGCCGTCGAGGAGACGGCACGATCGTTGAAATCGATGGCAATCTCGCTCCAGGCGATCAGCGACCGCGTCGAATCGCTCTCTTCCAGCACCGAAGAGAGCTCTTCGAGCATCCTGCAAATGACGGCGACCAATCATGAGGTAGCCGAAAACATGGCGAATCTCGGTTCGAGCGTGCGCGAAACCGCATCCTCCATCGAGGAGATGGCTTACAGCATCAAAGAAGTGGCCCGCAACATCGACGCCTTGGCCCTGACGACCGACGAGACATCCTCTTCGATGAACGAGATGGACGTTTCGATCGACCAAGTACAGTCCAACGCGAACGAAACGGCGAGGCTCTCCGAAGAAGTGGCGAGCGACGCAGAGATAGGCGCGGAATCGATTCTGAAAATCACCGAGGAGATCAACCACATCAAGTCGACTTCTCTTCAGGCTGTGAGCAAGATTTCGAACCTTGGGGCTCGCATCGAGGCGATTGGCGACATCTTGAACGTCATCGACGACGTCGCCGAGCAAACGAACCTGCTCGCGCTCAACGCTGCAATCATCGCTGCGCAGGCTGGCGAGCACGGCAAGGGATTCGCGGTCGTCGCCGACGAGATCAAAGACCTCGCCGAACGTGCGGGCGCTTCCACCAAGGAGATCGCCGAGCTGATCAAGGCAATCCAAGAAGAGACCAAGAACGCCATCGAAGCGGTCGAGCGCGGCGCGGGCACCGTGGACCGAGGCGTTACCGTGAGCGCGGAAGCGGAACGGGCCCTGAAAAAGATCCTCGAGTCTTCCAAGCAGTCGACGGTCATGGTCCGCGGCATTGCGCGCGCCACGGTCGAGCAATCAAAAGGGTCGAAGCAGGTGACCGACGCGATCGGCCGGATTGCCGAAACCGTTCAGCAGATCGCGGCTGCCACCGCGGAGCAAGCTCGGGGCTCGGAGCTCATCATGAAGAGCGCGGACAACATGCGCCTCATCACTCAACAGATGGAGCGCAGCAGCCAAGAGCAGGCCGAGGGCGGTCGACAAATGACCGGAGCCATCGAGCACATCTCCGACATGGTTCAGCAGTTACAGCAATCGCACCTCAAGCACTCGGATACCTCCGAGCAGACTCTGGCCGCCGCTGCACGCATTCAGGAGCTGACGCGCGACTACGAAAGGCGCGTTCGCGCGGTCGGTCACGCGGTAGAGCGCCTGCGGCAGTTGCGTTTCGAGGCGTGATCGGGGTGTGAGAGACGCTTAGGTTGCCTTGCGGGGGGCCTACGCTTCATTCTAGGGGAACATGTTCGGGATTGGACCCACGGAGCTGATGTTCTTCCTGGTAATCCTTCTGCTGGCGGTGGGGCCGGATAAGCTTCCTACCTTCATGCGGACGGTCGGAAAGGGTCTGCGCCAGCTGAGAAGTGCGAGCCGCGAATTCAAGGACGCCATCGGGTTCGACGAGCTGATGCGGGAGGGTGATCCATTTCGCGCACCGCCCGTTCGGCCGCCGCGAGCTCGACCGGTCCCAGTCCAATCCGAAGAGGCAAAACCACAGGAACAGCCGCGGCCTCAATCCTCGGTGCCGCCTCCGGTTCCTCCTCCGAGTGACGCGGCGCAGGCGCTTCGAAAGCCGGCCGAGCGGGAGGCCGACGCAGAGGCTCCGTCTAATGGGGAAGCGTCTGCCGAGGCGAAGCATCCATGACCGAACCGCTCCGAGCGACACCCCCCGAGCCTCCTGCAGTCCCCGAGCCGTCCTCGGTTCCGGAGACCGATCAAGAGATGAGCTTCTTCGAGCACCTCGGCGAGCTGCGAATGCGCTTGCTTCGAAGCATCTTGGCTTTGGTCCCCGCGGTGGCGGTCGCTTGGTACTTCAAGACGGAGATCAAAGACTTCTTGATCGCGCCGCTCGAGCCTGCTTGGGAGAAGCTGAATCTGCCGGGTGAAGCGGTGCTGCGTTTCGCCGGGCCCGCCGATGCCTTCATGATGTATCTGAAGAACTCCCTCATCGGGGGCTTGCTGCTGGCCTCGCCCTGGATCTTTTGGCAACTATGGATGTTCATCTCCCCAGGCCTCTACAAGCGGGAAAAGGTGCTGGCGGTTCCCTTCATCATCGCGTCTACCGTGTGTTTCGTCGGCGGTGCGATCTTCGGGTACAAGCTCGTTTTTCCCGAGGCTTTCAGAATCCTGCTCGGCTTTAGCGACGAAACGCTCGTCGCGACGTTATTTGTCAAAGACTACATGCCCTTCTTTCGCAGAATGTTGTTGGCATTCGGGGTGGTGTTCGAGGTGCCCGTGATTGTCACGTTCCTGGCCGGCGCAGGCATCGTGACTTGGCGTCAGCTGCTGCGGTTTTCGCGCTGGTGGATCATCGTGGCAGCCTTCATCTCGATGCTGCTGACGCCTCAAGACGTCTACACCATGGTGATGATGTTGGTCCCGTTGGTCTTGCTCTATTTCGTCGGCGTTGGCTGCGCCTATCTGATCAGCTTGTTTCAGAGCCAAGAGAAGCAGGTCTAAAGAGCCGCCCCCGCGCTATCGCCTAGACGCCTTCGGCGACCAGTTGGTCCCGCCCCACCGCCCCCGCGCTATCGCCTAGACGCCTTCGGCGACCAGTTGGTCCCGCCCCACCGCCCCCGCGCTATCGCCTAGGAACGGGGTAGGGCGGATACTTCGGAACGTCCTCAGGCACTTCCCATTGCTCCCCCCAGACACTCGCGCCCCCGTCGATGTAAAAGGTCTGACCGGTGATGAAGTCCGCGTATCGCGAAGCGAGGTACGTGATGAGATGAGAAACCTCTTCGGCCGTTCCCAGGCGACGGAGTGGGTTGGCTTTTTCCGCCCTGTCGAGAAGCTCCGGAGGGTACTGCTTGGTTCCGCTCGTGACGATCACCCCCGGCGCCACCGCGTTGGCGCGAATGCCATGCATCGCCCACTCGACCGCCACGGTTTTGGTCATGTTGTCGACCCCTGCTCGTGCGGCGCCCGTATGGACCATCCCTGGGAAACCGCGAATGACGTTGGCGATGACGTTGACGATACGGCCACGCTTTTTGGGGATCATCGCCCTGTTCGCGACGGCGTGGGTCATCGCCCATGTGCCCACCAAATTGTTTCGGACGACGGCGTGAAAACCTTTCGGTGACAGCGCCTCGGCCGTGGTAGGGAACTGGCCGCCTGCATTGTTGACCAAGACGTCAATGCGCCCGAAACGCTCCAGCACCGCGTCGAGGAGCGCATCGATCAGCTCCGGCTCGCGAATGTCGCAGGGCTCCCCGAGGGCGTCGACGCCCTGCGAACGGAGCTCGTTCACCGCCTCTCGAAGAGGCTCCAGCCGCCTGCCACAGATCGCGATTTTGGCTCCCAGGCGGCCCATCTCGGTTGCGCAGGCCAGCCCGATCCCCGTTCCACCACCCGTTATCAAGACGACTTCGTCGGCGAACAATCGGTCCGCATACACCTGATCCATGGCGCGGCTCATACCACGGGATGCAGACTCCGACGACGCAAGGCTCAGCCTGCGGCTGCAGGCTCTTCCGCGGGCGTGTGAGTTACCACGAGCTCCAGCAAATCTTCGGCGAAGAACGGCTTCGCCAAAGTCGCTTCTACCTTGAGATTGCGGGCGATTTCATTCCGCGCGGTGCTTGCGCTGAGGAGGATGACGGGGACGTCGACATCCCTCCATCGCCGACGAAACTCCCGCAAGAACATCTCACCATCTTCGATAGGCAACATCAAATCAACGACCATGAGATCGGGAAGTTGGACTCCGCATTGAGCCAACGCGGACTGAACATCGCCGGCGGCGATCACCTCGTAGCCTTCTTTTTGAAGCATCACTTGAAGCAAGTGCCGTACAGAGGGATCGTCGTCGAGAACCAGAATCGTTGATTTCAAACCCACTCTTGCATCGTAACAGGATGCGTAGCGTTCGCGAATATGCGCCACCTGCCTACATCGGAGCTGCTAAGCTCACCTCGTATGTCGAGTTGGATGGCAGCGTTGCTCCTTGCGTCGTCGATCGTCGTCGGTAGCTGTGGAGCGTCGAAGCCAGGGTCGGCGACGGCGCTCGCTCCGATCGATCTGTATCCACTCCGTCCTGGCAATGCTTGGTCCTACGACGTGAACACGGGTGAGCCCTCGACCACATTGGCGGTGGTCCGCGTAGAAACAATTGACGGGTCGGTCGCGACGGTCCGAACCGGTGAGCAAACCATCCAGTACGAGATTCGCAAAGACGGGATCCGCGTCGTATCCGAAGGCGCATGGCTGTTTCGACTTCCGACCGAGGACGGTGTGAGTTGGCCAGCGCGCGGCGGTCGCACGGGACGTCTCGTATCGACCGAAGCTTCGATCGAGACCCGAGCCGGCAGTTTCACGGGTTGCCTCGAGTTCGTCGAAATCGGCGGAAAGCTCGAGCTCGAGGTTCGAACCATCTATTGCCCTTCAGTCGGGCCGGTTTCCGTGGACTCCACCATGCGCTCGAACGTCTCGGACCGCCTCATTTCGGTCCACGCACGGCTTCGCGGGTATCAAGTCGACGGGGGAGCCTCGCTCACTCCTTAGCTTGCCGAACCGGAACCTCGACGAAGTCCTCGCGAAGCTGAACGACCAGCGACAACGAGCCCGTAGCCAAGAACACCTGGCGCCATGAGCGCCCGCTCGGGTCCCGAACCTCGAGCGCATGTCGTACCCCGGGAGTCACGCCGAAGACGGTGTTTTTGATTTCCTTGCCATCGAGTGTCACTTGGGCACCCGGGGGAACTCCGAGCAATTCCACCCGTGCCGTGAGACCCGCGTCCGGTGCGGGTGCGGCCTGATCGCCCGCCAAGTTTCGCTCGAGCAGCGCCCAGGCGATGGCGGCCAGCACCGCTAGCACGGCTACCGCCATCATCCACCGGCTGTCCAACACGCGCCCTACACCACCACGGGGTACTGGTTGATCGCCTTTCACGCGGTTCACGTTGCCATTGTAGGATGCTCCGCCATGTTTCGTCATCTTCCGAGGTGGTTCCACGTTGGCATCCGCGATTCTCGAGGCACGAGGCCTCACCAAGAGCTACGGAGGCAGGGTCGTTGTCGACCACCTGAACCTCGACTGCCGTCCAGGGTCCGTGCTCGGTCTGCTCGGTCCAAATGGGGCTGGAAAGACGACGACCCTCAGAATGCTCTACGGCTTCGTGCCGCCCGAGGAGGGAACGATCTCTTACGAGGGTCTGGAGTTCTCGAAGCATCGCTCCGAGGCCAAGCGCATGATCGGCGTTTGCACGCAGGAGGACTCGCTCGATTACGACTTCACCGTGGCCCAAAACCTGTTCATCTATGCGAGCTATTTTCGACCGAGGGTCGCCGACCTCGAACGCCGCGTCGCCGAGCTGCTGGACCGCTTCGAGCTCACTCCGTATGCCGACGCCTCGCCTCACGTGTTGTCCGGTGGCTTCGTGCGGCGGCTCCTGATCGCGCGGTCGATCGTTCATCGCCCACGCGTGCTTTTCCTCGACGAGCCCACCACCGGTTTGGACCCGAGCGCTCGGCTCGACGCGTGGGAGCTCATCGATGGAATGAGATCGGACGGCCTCGCCATCATCTTGACGACTCACTACATGGATGAAGCCGAGCGCCTGAGCGACGAGCTATTGGTCATGCACGAGGGACGGGATGTTGCGCACGGTGAGCCTGACCGCGTGATCGGGAATCTGCTCGGCGACCACGTGATCGTGATTCCACGGCACGAGCCCGCACGCGATCGGATCGAAACCTGGCTCCAAGGTCGCGGGGCGAAACAGGTAGCGACGGTGCTTGGCGAGCTCCGAATCACGGTGAACAAGGACGATCTTTTGGCGCTTTCCTCTGAATTCGAGGGGGCCAACTGGCAGGTCCGGCCGCCCAATCTGGACGACCTGTTCATCGCGCTGGCACGGCGAAATGGGAGGATTCGATGAGCGACGCCGAAAGCCTGACCGCGGTCCTGCACTGGCAGTCCTGGGCGGTCTTCAGGCGAAACGCCCTCGTTTACCTTCGAAATTGGCGGACTGCGGTCATTCCACCTGCCATGGAGCCCGTGATCTTTTTCGCCGCGTTTGGCATTGGGTTCAGCGGCTACATCGCGGACCTGGACTATCATGGAGTTCAAATCAACTATGCGTCCTACGTCGCGGCGGGCCTCATCGCCTATACCGGGTTTGGCACGCCTTATTACGAAGCTCTCTATGCTGCCTACGTTCGAATGTTCTACCAGAAAACGTGGGATGGCATTCTGGCGACCCAAGTCGAGCTCCCGAGCGTAGTTTGGGGCGAGATTTTGTGGGCCGCAGTACGCGGAATGGTCAACATTTCGATCGTCTGCGTAGTCATCGGCGTCTTCGATTTGATCGGTGTCGTCGATGTGAGCATCGCATTTCTCGTCTTCATGCCTTTCCTCGGTTTCATCGCTGGCTGCGCCTTCGCGTCGTTCGCGCTGATCTTCACGGCGATTGTCCCGGCTATCGATCACATGAACTATCCGGTCTTTCTGATCGGTTGGCCCTTGAGCCTCGTGAGCAATACTTTCTTCCCGATCGATCCGCAGAACTCGGTGCTTCGCGCCCTTTGGCAAATCAATCCCGTGTACCAGCTCGCCGAGGCGGCACGGGGCCTTTTGGTCCTCGGAAACCCCGGTCCGCACCTCCTCGGGTTGGTCGGATCGACCTTGCTTTTCCTCGTTCCGTGCACCGTCCTTGCGACCCGTTTGACCCGCGGCAGAGTCCTCGGGGAGTGAACCCGGGGAAGCCAGAAATTCGTGTGTCAGATCAAAGGCTTACGGGCTGGATCGGGCCTTGCGCCATGCCCCGCTAAAGGCTAGAAACCGCTATGGCCGATCCACCGACCGCGGAAGCGTCCAGCACCGCGCCGGGTTACGACCAGAGCGCCATCCAGGTGCTCGAGGGGCTCGAAGCCGTTCGAAAGCGCCCGGGGATGTACATCGGGGACCCGCACGATGGCACGGGTTTGCATCACCTGGTTTGGGAGGCGGTCGACAACGCGGTTGACGAGCATCTGGCGGGTCATTGCACTCGCGTGCAGGTGGTCGTGCATTCGGAAGGCTCGATCACGGTCATCGACAACGGCCGCGGGATTCCCGTGGGCATGCACCAAAAGGGCGTCAGCGCCGCCGAGGTCGTGATGACGCAGCTACACGCCGGTGGAAAGTTCGACAGCGAAAGCTATTCGGTATCGGCGGGCCTGCATGGTGTCGGCGTCAGCGCGGTCAACGCCGTGAGCGAATGGCTCAAGATGGAGATACGCCGAGAAGGCAAGCTGTGGTTCCAAGAGTACGAGCGCGGTGCCCCAAAAGCTTCGCTCAAGGCGATAGGTACGAGCAAGAAGACGGGCACGAAAATTACGTTTAAGCCTGATCCAGAGATCTTCACCATGACCGACTTCAGCTTCGACGTGCTGAACAACCGGCTGCGCGAGATCTCATTCCTCAACGCTGGCCTCGAAGTGGCGCTCGTTGACGAACGCGGCGATGGCAAGAGCATCACGCACAAGTTCGAAGGGGGTATCCGTGAGTTCGTCCAGGCGCTGAACCAAAAAAAGACACCCCTTCACGAACCCGTGATCTACCTCAATGCCATCAAAGACGGCGTGGACATCGAAATTGCCATGCAGTGGAGCGATTCCTACAACGAGTCGATCTTCCCCTATACCAACAACGTCTTCAATCGCGATGGTGGGACGCATCTCACCGGCCTTCGAACGGCGCTCACCCGCGTGATCAACCAATACGGCTCGCGCGAGAAGCTTCTAAGAGATTTGAAGAATCCGCTGAGCGGCGAGGACGTTCGCGAGGGGCTGACGGCGGTCATCTCGGTCAAGCACCCCGATCCTGCGTTCTCCTCGCAAACCAAAGACAAGCTCGTGTCGAGCGAGGTGAAAGGGATCGTCGAAAGCGTCCTCAACGAGAAGCTGAGGCAATATCTCGAGGAAGACCCGAAATCGGCCAAGAGAATCATCGAAAAGACCGTGCTGGCTGCGCGCGCTCGCGAGGCTGCGCGGCGCGCCCGAGAAATGGTGCAGCGCAAAGGCGTGCTCGATGCGAGCACGTTGCCCGGCAAGCTCGCCGACTGTCAAAGCAAGGATCCAACCGACAGCGAGATTTACATCGTCGAGGGCGATTCAGCAGGTGGCAGCGCCAAGCAGGGGCGCGACCGTCGTTTCCAGGCGATTCTCCCACTGCGCGGTAAGATCCTAAACGTCGAACGCGCGCGTTTTGAGAAAATGCTTTCGAGCGCCGAGATCGGAACGCTGATCACCGCGCTGGGATGCGGGGTCGAAGGCGGCGAAAACTTCGATATCGACAAGCTTCGATACCATCACGTGATCATCATGACGGACGCGGACGTCGATGGATCACACATTCGGACCTTGCTACTTACCTTTTTCTACCGACAGATGCCGCAGTTGATCGAAAAGGGTTACCTCTACATCGCCCAGCCACCGCTCTACAAAGTCCGCAAAGGCAAAAAGGTGCGCTATCTGCAAGACGACGACGCGATGAGCCGCTACCTCATCGAGCTCGGCACGGAAAACGTTCGTCTCAGCATGAAGGAGGGGAGCACGCAGTTGACCGGTGAGCCGCTGCGGCGCCTACTTGCAGACATCGCGAGGTTCAGGCTCTTGCTGGAGAACATCGGACACCGCGTCGATCCGCTGGTCATTGAAGGCTTGGTCACATCAACCGATCTCGAAGTCGAAGACCTCGCCGACCGGGCTAAGGTCGAAGCTGCCATCAAAGCGCTGAAGACCTATGTTCGAGAGAGGCGCTCGGGTGAGCTCGCAGCGGTGATTGAAAGCGACGAAGAGCACGACCGATATCGGGTGCTCATCGAGACCCAGGACGGCGTTTCCCGCCGCGTGACGACGATTGATTTCGACCTGCTTTCCGCGGGCAACATCGCCGAGCTCCGTCAGATTCACCACGGGGTCCGAGCGCTCGGTCAGCCGCCGTTTCTGCTCACCGTTCTCGACAAGGCTGGCAAGCCAACCGATGAGCCGATCGAGGTTGCCGATGTCGACGCGCTTTGGTCGAACATCGACGCCCGCGCCCGCAAGGGCCTAGCGATCCAGCGCTACAAGGGGCTTGGTGAAATGAACCCCGACGAGCTTTGGGAAACCACGATGGATCCGGAAACCCGAACGCTCCTCCAGGTTCGCGTCGAAGATGCCGTCGAGTCCGAAGAGCTCTTCAGCGTGCTGATGGGAGACCAGGTCGAGCCACGCCGCGCTTTCATCGAGAGCAACGCTCTCAACGTGACCAACCTCGACATATAGGCGATAGCGTGGGGGCGGTGGGGCGGGACAGAATGGTCGCCGCAGGCGTCTAGGCGATAGCGTGGGGGCGGTCGGGCGGTCACGAAGCGTGACGGCGCAGCAAGGCCTGGACCGCTTCCTCGACATGCGGGACCTCCGCAGCGACCTGGCCCACCAGAGCACGAGCTGGCTCCACCGCCTCTTCGCGTTCGATCGCCCCGAGGAGCTCTCCTACGCGGGATGCTCCGAGTTGTTTGCTCGCGCCTTTGATCGAATGGGCTGTGAGCCGCACTGTCTCCATGTCTGAAGCTTCGAGGGCCTTGCGGAGGGTGGCAACCGACTCGCGAAGCTGCTCGACATAACCAACCATGACCTCTTGAATGAAACCGTCGTCCTCCTCGTCGAGCGAGACCAACTGGCGCACCATGTTCATATCGAGAGCCGACGGTCTAGGGGATTTCATGGAAGGGATGGCGATCGGGGGCTTCTGGGAAAGTGACACCCAGCGTCGGAAAACTGCCTCGAGCATGCTCGACCGCACTGGTTTGCCGATTGTGTCGCTCATCCCAACATCGAGGCACCGTGCGCGGTCCCCGTCGCCAGCGCTTGCCGTGAGGGCGATGATCGGTACTTCGCCATTCGCGGGATGCTCGCGGATTTTCTGGGTCGCTTGGAAGCCGTTGATCTTGGGCATGTAACAATCCATGAAGATGATGTCGTACCTGGTGCTCCGGGCTTTCTCGACAGCCATGCGCCCATCTGTAGCGATGTCGACATTGCATGCGAGTTTTTTCAGTAGCGCCTCGGTCACCATGCGGTTGGTGGGGTTGTCCTCCGCGAGAAGCACTTTGAGCCCTTGCCGAATCAGGTGGTCGCCAACTCCAGGCGAGCCCTTGAGGCGCAGCGTATCTTCGGGCCCTGCCTCGAGGTCCACCTCGACCCAGAACGTCGCCCCTTCGTTGACTTTGCTCTCCACTCCGAGCTGGCCTCCCATCAGCTCGACGAGCTGTTTGGAGATCGCGAGCCCAAGCCCCGCTCCACCGACACGGCGACCCGCGCCCGGCTCTTGTTGTTGATAGCGCGTGAAGATCCTGTCGATCGCCTCGGCGGGTATTCCAATGCCAGTGTCCCGGACGGAGATGCGCATCCGACACAGGGCGGCCTCTTTCACCATTCGGGCCTCGATGATCACGGAGCCAGCTTCGGTGAACTTGATGGCGTTGTGGACCAGGTTGAGCACCACTTGACGCAGGCGGCCGGCGTCACCGACGAAGCGGAGATGAGGGCTTTCAATCACCGACTCGAGGCGCAATCCCTTCTCCCTGGCTCGCGGCTGCATGAGCTCTACCAAGCCGTCGATTAGGGACTCGAGGTCGAACGGAAGCCTTTCGAGGTCGATCTGGCCCTTCTGAAGCTTCGAAAAATCGAGGACCTCGTCGACCACGCCGATCAAGGCCTCGACCGAGTCTCGAATCGCTTCCACCATTTTTTCCTGCTTGGGCTCGAGCTTGGTGTCGAGGAGCAAAGAGCCCAGTCCGAGAACGCCGGTAATCGGGGTTCGAACCTCGTGACTCATGTTGGCGAGGAACTCGGTTTTCGCCTGGGACGCCCGTTCAGCAGCGACACGCAGCTCATGAAGCTTCACGAGCGTACGCCGCCGTACGACGTGGGTTCCGATCGTGACCACCGAGAACCCCGCGAGATACCCGATGCTTTGCATCCAGTTCACGTCTTCAACGAACAACGAGGTGACTCCCCACCCGATGTCGCCGCACGCCATCGTTACCAAGAGCCATGCACGACTCTGGAGGAGTGCTCCTCCGGCAAACTGCAGAATGACGAAGAAGTAAAACATCGATGGATTGCGGCTGATCACGTACCCGATGGTCATGGTCGCCGTGACGATCACGAATACGATACCCGCCACATGAATCGACCAGTCGATCGGCAGTGGCTGATGTTTGATGCGCAAGGAAAATGCGAGAAGCGCAATGCCCGTCAGGCCATAGACCGACATCAACGCAACCGCGCTCTGGTCCATCGACGATGACCACTGGCCGAGGGCAATTCCGAGATAAGCAAAGCCCGCACAGGCCGTCATGGTTCCGATGTGATGACCGGTAACCGAGTTCAGCATCCCTCGGCGCTGCTCAGGACTCAGGGGTATCCGTGCCGCGACCGTTTCATCGGAGGGAGCCGCACCCCGCCCCCACTTCCCTGGTCTTTCCTGCCGTCCCCCCATTCACTCACTTTACAGTCTGCACCGAAGTGTTTCATGGCTTCTGGCCCTCGAGTTTGTAACGCGCCTCACGAACCGTGCGCACGGCTGCGTCGTGAAGTAGGCCGTTCGAGGCGATCAGCTTTCCGGACCGCGGGTCGGCCTTTTCGCCGTCGTACTTCGAGAGCTTTCCGCCTGCCTCGAGCACCATGAGAGCTCCGGCGCACATATCCCACGCATTGAGGCCCTGCTCCCAGTAAATGTCGTAGGTTCCATCAGCTACGAGACAAAGATCGATGGCGGCTGAACCGCAGCGTCGAATGCCACGCGTCCGCCTGAGAAACAGAGATAGCTCTTGGCGGTTGTTGTCTGGTTTGGTCCAGCGGTCGTAGGGGAACCCGGTAGCGCACAAAGCCTCTTCGAGCGTAGCCCGGGTAGACACTTCGCAGAGCTCACCGTTTCGAAACGCGCCCAGATCCTGGGCAGCCCTCCAGGTGGTTTTGAGCGCAGGTGCGTGCACGACTCCAGCCAGTCCGTCGGCGCCTTCGTAAAGCGCAATGGACACACAGAAGAACGGATGGCCGTGCGCGAAGTTCGTCGTCCCGTCGATCGGATCGACGTACCAGACGAGTTCACCATCGCCCGTTTCGGCGGTTTCCTCTCCGACGATCCGGTGACCTGGAAACGCCCGCTCGAGCTCCGTGCGAATCAGTTGCTCGCTTCGAAGATCGTGCTCGGTGAGCAGGTCGAACCGCCCCTTGTGCGAGATGCTTCCGACGCTGCGCCAGCCCTGCATGACGAGCGCCCCCGCGTCGCGAGCGATTTGCTCTGCGAGCCCAAGGGCTCGCTCGCGCTCTTCTCGGGTTCGCATGAAGCCCTGCATTTTCGCGGATTTCGGTGCCTGTGCCATCAAGATCTGGCCGCCTGGCCGGTGTGCGCTGGCATTTCGCCAACAAAGCCCGTAAAAGCCCGTGCGCTGCGAAGCCGACGGCTCGGGCGCGGCCTGCTGTAGGCTAGTGTAGGTTATGCCCGAGAAGGACATCGTAACGCCCACCCTTCGCAATCCATTCGCCATGGATCGCGACGACCGCTCCTCGGAGCTCAAGAAGCCCGGCGGGCCCTACGAGGCCAGCGTGCGTGAAGGGCAACGACTGCGCGAGCGCCCGCGGACAGCTGCAGGCCTCGTCCAGATCGGACGACAGCACGCCAAGGACCGAATGACGGTCTGGGAACGGATCGATGTGCTCCGGGACCGCGGCACCGAGCCTACGATCCTTTATCAGAATTGGGGTCCGAATCTCGACGGCGCATCGATCGTGACTGCAATCATCCAGATCCAGGGCCGAAGCGTCGCGCTCTACGGTCACGACTTCACGGTGCGAGCTGGCTCGATGGACGCTACCAATGGCACCAAGCTTGCGAACTTGATTCGATTGGCGGCCAAGCAAGGCTTGCCTCTCATTGGTATGAACGACAGCGCCGGCGCGTTCGTCCCGGCAGGGGTCGGCGGTCTCGACGGGTACGCCGAGGCATTCACGGCTTTGCGAAAGATCAGCGGCGTGGTCCCCAGCATCATGTGCATGTTTGGCTATAACGCTGGAGGCGGCTCTTATCTCCCTCGCCAAGGGAGTTTCATGATTCAGCCCGACAACACCTTCTTTGGCCTCACTGGGCCGGGCGTCGTGAAGTCTGTACTTGGCGAAGATGTTACCGCCGACGAGCTCGGGGGGCCCGGTGTTCACGGACAGAGCGGTGTCGCCGACCTCACCGTGAAAGACGAAGTTGGCGCACTACGCACCGCGCAGCGGCTATTGAGCTATCTGCCCGGCAATAACCACGAATTTGCTCCTTATCAAGAGACTTCGGACCCGATTGACCGGCCGACCGGCGAGATCGACACGCTCCTGCGCAAGGCTTTCAATTCACCGACGGGCTTCAATACCCCCATCGACGTAAGCATCATTCTGCAACAGATCTGCGATCACGGTGACTACTTCGAGCTTCAGCCGCAACGTGCGCGGAACACCATCACGGCGTTTGGACGCCTCGGCGGGCATGTGGTCGGGTTCGTTTGCAACAACAGCGCTGTCGCCTCGGGCCAAATAGACGTCGATGCGGCGTTCAAGAACTCTCGCTTCATCCGATTCTGCAACCTGTACAACATCCCTGTGATCTTCATGGAAGACACGACGGGCTTCTTGCCGGGCCGCGACCAGGAGAGCCGCGGCATCGTGCAGGCAGGCCGCGCCATGCTCGATTCGATCATCGATCTCCGAACACCGCGGCTGCTCTTGATCATCCGCAACGCCTTCGGCGGCGCGTACGCAGCGTTCAACTGCTATGTGACCGGCGCCGATCACGTCATGGCCCTACCCACGACTCGAGTTGCGGTCATGGGCCCGGCGGGCAAGGAGTTCGTATACAAGAAGGAGCTTCGGGCGATGCGCAATAGCGCTAGGGTGCGCATCCAAGAAGCGATCGAGGCTGGCGCCTCGAAAGCCGAGGCAGAAGAGGAAGCTGCGGTTTGGATCAAAGAGCAAGAGGCGGCATTCAATGCCCGCTACGAAGCCGAGCTCATGAATCCAAAGGAAGCGTTGAGTCTCGGCTCGATCTCGGAGATCGTGATGCCCACGGACGTGCGCGCTGCGTTGGCGAAGAACCTCAACTTCTTTCTTTCCCACTATAGCCCTGGGCCGCTTCAGGCCGTGCAGCGCGAGTTTCACTGATGGGCTCGTCGGATCTCTATTTGAATAACCCGATGATCCACCGAGACCGCCGGCTTGGTGAATCCGAGTCTGACTGGGTACGGTCGTTCTCGTGCGAGGACATGTCGATCTTGATTGTGTGCCGGGGACCGGTTCGCCAGGAGGCGCTCGATACGTTTGCAGAGATGGGGATCACCAAGACGGGAATCCTGCTATCGGAGAAGGACTCGATCGTCTATCCCCGTGCGCTTGCCCC
>JBFICQ010000008.1:0-30282 GCA_041581895.1 Polyangiales bacterium
ATACGCCTGACGGAGGCACTCGCGCGGGCTGGCGGCATCACCCAGCGGGGCGATCGCAACGACGTACGGATCGTGCGAGGTCCACTACGTGAGCCGAGGATGTACACCGCTAGCGTCAAGGACTTGGTCAATGGTAAGGCGACCGACGTTCAACTAGCGCCCGGGGACATCGTTTACGTCACCCGTACTTGGGTCGCATCGACAGCCGATGTACTCAACGCATTGTCGCCTTTGATCTCCTTGGCCAACTCGGCGGCCATCATCGCCGTCGCGGAAGCGGTTCGTAGGCCGTAGCGTCATGGCCCGCAGGACGCTGTTCGACCGCCTGCTCGACCCGACCATCGTGACCGAAGAGTTGGATCCTCGGTCCATCGAGGGAGGGCTCATGGAAGGGGAGGAGCAGGCGGTTGCCGAGGCGGTGGCTCGCAGGGTCGACCAGTTCACCGCTGGCCGCGTGTGTGCCCGCAGAGCTCTCGCCAAACTCGGGGTTGGCGAGGGAGTGCCCCTTCTCCGTGGCGAAGACCGAGCACCGATTTGGCCAGAGGGTTTCGTCGGAAGCATCACGCATACCGACTCGTGGTGTGCAGCGGCCGTTGCGCGCGCCTCTGAAGTGCGCGCCGTCGGGATCGATCTCGAGCCCGCTACGCCGCTCAAGCAGTCGGTCGTGAACCGCGTCTGCACGCCGAGCGAGCTTCAATGGCTCTCCAACGCATCAGACCCTGCTTTGTCGGCCAAGCTCGTCTTCAGCGCGAAAGAGGCGGTCTACAAATGCCAGTATTCGGTGACAAACCAGGTTCTGGGATTCCACGCAGTATCCCTCGATCTCGGCGACGGGCTATTCACCGCGGTGTTTCAACGAGACGTCGCAGGCTTTCGACGGGGGGATCACCTCTCTGGACGTTATATCATCGAGGACGGCGTCGTAGCGACTGCGTGCGCCCTGAGTGCGTCATGAGCAAAGACCCGATTACGGTGGTTATCGACGTGCCTCGAGGGAGCTTCATCAAGCGTGACGACGACGGCACCGTCGACTTCGTCTATCCGCTCCCCTGTCCATTCAACTACGGTCACGTGCCGGGAACGAAAGCCGAAGACGGCGACGCAGCAGATGCGATCGTTCTCGGAAGGCGGTTGCCTCTCGGCGCCGTCACCAGCGTTCTTCCTCAGGGTCGCATTCAGTTCATCGATGCCGGTCGCTCCGACCCAAAGTGGGTATGTTCAGATGAGCCGCTAAGTGAGCTCCAACGCCTGCAGGTGATCGGCTTCTTCCGGGTGTACGCGTCCGCGAAGTTGCTTATCAACCGTATTCGCGGGAAGCACGGAGCTACGCGATATATCGGCTGGCTCTGAAAGGCACAGTCCGTCAAACTCCCGGATACCCTTGGGCGAGTTGATCGACATACGCGTTCTGTCGTCGTTAGCCTCGGTCGACGCGGCCGATTGGGACAGCCTGACCGGTGATGACGACCCCTTCGTCGATCATGCTTTTCTATCGCTTCTCGAGCAGAGCGGGTCGGTGGGGCGCGGCTCGGGATGGGAGCCCGCGCACATCACCGTTTGGCGCGGCAAACGATTGATTGGCGCGCTTCCCCTGTATCTAAAGACGCACAGTTACGGCGAGTACATTTTCGACTGGGGTTGGGCAGATGCGGCTGCGCGTCTCGGTGTGGGTTACTATCCAAAGCTCGTCTCCATGGTTCCCGTCACGCCGGTTACTGGGCAGCGTATCTTGTACGCGCCCGACGAAGATCCGATGCCGATCGTGCGACGACTCATCGATGGGTGCCTCGACCTCGCGGACTCCGCGGACATGTCCTCTGCCCACCTGCTTTTCCTGAATCCCGAAGAACAGGCCTGGGTGGCACGAGACGGTCGCCTCATGAGCCGACTCTCGTTTCAGTTTCATTGGCGTAATGAAGGCTACGAAAGCTTCGACGCATTCGTCGATGGGTTTCGTTCTTCCATGCGCAAGAAGCTAAGAAAGGAACGACGAATTGCGATTGAGGGAGGGACCGAGATCGAAGTGCTCAAAGGCGCGGATCTCAGCATCGACGATTGGTGCACCCTCGGGCGGTTGTACCGTGCGACGTGCAGCCGAAAAGGCTCGCACCCCTATCTGAGCGCCGAGTTCTTCGAGATGGCCTCGTCCGTGCTAGGTGAATCTCCCCTCGTCGTCGCCGCAAAACGCGAGGGCCAGATCGTGGCGGCGTCCATCAATTTCGCGAAGGGCGCCAACCTGTATGGCAGGTATTGGGGGGCAGTTCGAAGACACGACATGCTCCACTTCGAGCTCTGCTACTATCGCCTCATCGAATACGCAATCAAACACGGCATGCAGCGCTTTGAAGCCGGCGCCCAAGGCACCCACAAGCTTCGCCGTGGCCTCATGCCGGTCCCGATCTACAGCGCCCATTGGATCCGGCATCCCGTCCTTGCGCAAGCCGTGGCCGACTTCCTTCCGCGGGAAGCGGCGTCGGTACGGGAACAGATCGAGCACCTCAGCCACCATGGTCCCTTTCGTCGGTACGACCACGGGCACGCGGTGCACCGAAGAGCTTCCGGATGACGCTTCTTTTCGTCTACCTCGCGCTCGCGCTCGGGGTCTCTTTTCTGTGCTCCATTCTCGAGGCGGCTCTCCTCAGCGTCACACCAGCACATCTCGCCCGACTCGAGCAGGACCGGCCCAAGGTCGGCTCGCGCATTCGCGCGCTCAAGTTGCACATCGACAGACCCCTCGCCGCGATTCTGAGCCTCAACACGTTTGCGAACACCGTCGGCGCCGTGGGTGTCGGCGCAGAGGCGCAACGCCTTTGGGGCTCTCACGTTTTGGCGGTCACCTCGGCGACTTTGACGCTGCTGATTTTGTTCCTTTCGGAGATCATTCCGAAGACGCTTGGGGCGGTGTACTGGCGCCGTCTGACCGGGTTCATGAGTGGGTTCCTTCCCGCGCTGATACTGATTGTCCTGCCGTTGGTCTGGCTATCCGAGGTGATTACAGGCGTCATCAAACGTCGTCGGGGCTCCGAGAAGCTGTCCCGAGAGGAGTTCGCAGCGCTTGCAAGCGTGGGCGCACAGCAGGGCGTATTCGACGAATCCGAAATGCGAATTCTTCGGAATCTTTTTCACTTCGGGTCGCTTCGAACCCGAGACATCATGACCCCACGAACCGTCATGTTCTCACTGGAGGAGAATACCATCGTCAGAGATGCCATATCGGAGCGCGGCTCCATGGTTTTCTCTCGAATCCCGATCTGGAAGGGGACTCCCGACCAAGTGACTGGCTACATCCTCAAAGACCATCTGTTGATTCAGGCGGCACGCAACGAGCTCGATGTCCCCGTCAGTGGTTTTGCGCGTGAAGCGTTGATGGTCCCAGACACACTGCCTTTGCCGTCCTTATTCGAGCGCTTGCTGGATCACCGAGAGCACATCGCGGTGGTCGTCGATGAATACGGGGGCGTAGACGGTGTCGTGACCATGGAAGATGTCCTCGAAACCCTCATTGGTCTCGAAATCGTAGATGAAATGGATTCCGTCCAAGACATGCGTGCGATGGCACGTTCGAAGTGGGAGGCTCGTGCCAAACACATCGTAAACAATCTGCCGGACCCGGCCGGTCCGGGAGGCTCTGCGACCGAGTCGTGAAGGCGTCACTCACCAATCACCGGTGGCCTTCTTCGAGCTTCGAGCGCTGGATCTATGCGTTGAAGCCCGCCAGTTGGCCCAAGCTCTTGGTGCCAACTCTCTTGGGCCAGGTCTTGGGCGCAGCGTCGGTCGGAGCGCTCGATGTCGCCGCGGTCGTCTGGGGTCTCGGGTTCACGTTGACGGGTCTGGGTTTCATCGTCCTTCTCAACGACTGGGGCGATCGTAGGGTCGATGCGATCAAGCGCAAAATGTTTCCGGACGGGTGCTCCCCAAAAACCATTCCGGATCAGATCCTCAGTATGAGCGCTGTGGGATTGGTGGGTGTCGGGTTCGGCGTTGCCACTGTCTTGGTCGCCGCCGGGAGCGAGGCTGCGCTTGGGCGCCGGTGGGGGCTGGAAGCGGGGTTTGCCTGCATGTTCTTGTTCGCGGCTTACACGTTACCGCCGATTCGACTCAACTATCGAGGTGGCGGCGAGCTCCTCGAAATGCTCGGTGTCGGCGTCGCGCTGCCGCTCTACAACGCGTACTTGCAGGCGGGGGTCATCGCTCCGCAGGTGTCGCCGTGGGTCCTCGGCTTTGCGTTCCTGAGTCTCGCAAGCGGGATCGCCAGCGGTCTCTCCGACGAGCAAAGCGATCGGGAGGGGGGGAAGCGCACCTTTGCTTCGGTGTTCGGCAATCGCACCGCTCGACGGTCGACCGAGGTTTGCGTGCTTCTGGGCGGCGCGAGCTGGTGCGCAGGCGCGCTGGTGGTGCCGTCCGCGGTCCCGCTGTGGGCTCTGGCTCCCGCCGTGGCGATCCTCGGCTGGCGGTTCCTTGCGATGCGGCGCGTCAGCGCGAAAGCCATCACCAATGCGTTCGAGGCGCTGGGGGAATACAAGCACTTTCTTCACGGAGCGATTTGGCATAGTACGACTGTGGCGGCCCTGCTCTTGTGGGCCGGCGTGATTTTCCGATGAGCGCCCGCGCGGTGAAGAGCCAAGTTCCGACCCTTGTCGAGGTGCAAGCCCGCATCGATGCGACGACGTGGGGTGCGTTGACCTTAGACCCCAGGCGTTCCTCGGCGACTCCCCTACAACAGCTCGTCGCGTCTCTTGCGGGGCCTTCTGAGATCGAGCCCTTGGCCGCCGCTGCCGCGGAGGTAGCTACCGCTCAGCTCGACAACTTCCCAGAGAACCTCTTTTGGGATTTCGATCACTACCTCGCCTCGATTCACCAGCAGGCGGCCGCATCTGACGACTATGCCGCCTGTACGGAAAGGATGAGCACGACGACGATCGCCTTGATGCAGCTCTATGGTCAGCAGTCCAAGATCCAATTCCGATATGTCCACGATTTCATGTACGGGTTCGACTGGGCCCGGTGGGTGCGGCGCGACCCTGCCAATCGTGCCGGAGTCGACCCATTCGGCCTGCGCTTTCTGAATCAATCAAAAAGCCGAGGGCAGGACATCCTCGATCTAATCGAGGCGGATGACGCCTGGTATCCCCAACTCAGCGACGGCGTCGCAAGGAATCCATTCTCGTTCTCTCGGGAACCCGAAGACGAGCTCATTCTCTACCGAGATCTATCCCTACGAGGCTTCATTCCGGTGCAAGCCTGGCAGATCCACGCGGCACCCGATTGGAACCGTGATTTCGACGCCCTGCGCGAGGAGCGGGCCAGGGCCTTGCGGCTCTTCGACTAGGCAGAAAATACCATTGCAGCGATCCAAGCGACCAGAAGCAGCTGGAGTGCGCCGCTGGCCCACGAGGCGGCTCGCAACGGATCCTCGGCACGCGCTCCGATCAGCAACGGTACGAGAGGCGCAATGCCGACGAGCGCTCGTGTCTCCATGGGCAGCAGCGGCGTCCAAAGAAAGACTCCGAACGCGGCGAATGCGATTCCGGCCGAGGCTGCCCGCCGCGCATGGGTCATCCCGTAGCGGACGGGCCACGTCCTCTTGTCCGCGTTTCGGTCGTTCTCGAGGTCGGGCAGCGCCGTCAGGATGTTCCCGCAAAAACCGAGCAAGGTCGCTGGCAAGATGATCCAAATGGGCGCGAGGACGACTTCGGCTTGCAAGTAATAGCCCAACGAAGGAAGGCCGATGCCAAGGCCAAGCCCCTGTAGAACTTCCCCGCCGCCGCGGTAGCTCAACCGAGCTGGGGGAAAACTATACAGCCACAGGAGTGCAAGCGCGATCACGGCGTAAACCGGCGTCCAAGTTCGTCCAAACACCGCAAGCACGCTCGACCACGCGATGAGAAGAAACGCGCTCGCGAGGGCAGCGCGGCGCAACTGTGCCGGCGTGAGCTTACCCTCGGGAATCACGCCGGAACCTCCCGAGATTAGCGTGCGATTTCGCGTATCGGCTTCGCGGTCTGCATAGTCGTTCGCATAGATCACGAACAGGTGATTCACGATGCCCCACAAGAACGCGGCCAGGAACCAGTGCCAATCGAAGGTTCGCGTCATGTGCCAGGCGGCCACCTGTCCGAGGATCAAGGGCACGGCGATGTTCACCTGCGCGAGCGGCCTCGATGCCTGCAACCAGTGCTTCGTCTTCGTCACGGCCCTCGATAACATGATTCTTTCCTGCTAGGGCTCATTCGTGCGGGCGCCGACCAGGGATTCCCTACACCGGCCAGTTCAGTTTTTCACCGGCAAGGGCGGCGTCGGCAAGTCCACTGTCAGTGCCGCCGTGGCGATGAAAGCGGCTCGCGCCGGGCAGCGCCCCCTGATCGTGGAGCTCGGAGTCCATACCTCGTCCTCGCATCTCTTTGGGGGGCCGACGGTCGGCTATGAGCCGGTAGAGGTTACTGAGGGAGTCCACGCCACCCGGGTCCTGTTCGAGCCCGCGCTGGTCGACTACGTCGCCTATCGGCTCAAGCTTCGACCGATCGCGAGACTCGTTGCGAGGAACAATTCCCTTCGGCGGCTCTTCATGGCCGCCCCTGCTGTCGACGAGATCGTCACACTGCACAGGGTCTCGCAACTCGATGCCGATGATGCATGGGGGCCGATTCTGGTCGACCTCGAGTCGACGGGGCACGCTCTCATGTTTCTCGATCTCCCCGATGTTTTGAGCGTTTTTCTCGAGGACGGTCCACTTCGGCAGGTCATGGACGGCGCGACCCGACTCGTCCATGATGCCCGACGTACCGCGATTCACATCGTTACGGTCCCCGAGCCGTTGGCCGTTCGAGAGACTGTCGAGCTTTACCGCGACCTTCATCGGCGAGATCGCGTTCACCTCGGTCATCTCTTCATCAATCGAGTTCCTCCCGCCTGGCTCGATCAAACGGCGCGACGAACAATTCGAGATCTCCTCAAGACCTCTGAGGTCGATGACCCCATTCGACCGAGCCTCCTGCTGGCGGAGCACTTGGCGACACAGCGAGACACGGCAGAGAAGTGCATTCGTGGTCTGATGCACGATATCGATTTGCCAACGATTCTGCTCGACGCGCAGGACGACAGCAGCACCCGAATCGTTCAAGCGATCAGTGAGATGCTCAAAGGAGCGGAGGCCCAGTGACGAGTCTTCGCCGAGATTGCAAGCTCGTCTTCTGCGTGGGCGTAGGAGGAGTCGGAAAGACGACCTTTGCGGCGGCTCTCGGGCTCCGAGAGGCAAGACGGGGCCGTAGGGTGTTGGTGTTGACCGCAGACCCCGCAAAACGATTGGCTGACGCTTTGGGCATGTACGGACTTCGTGACGAGCCCTCCACCGTTTCGTTGCCGGAAACCGCCGAGGGCGGCGAGCTTCACGCTGCCATGCTTGAGACCAAGGCCAGCGCAGACGCGATCATCCGCCGTGCCGCGGATAACGAAATGCGAGCGCAGCGGGTCCTCGACAACAGAATCTATCAAGCGTTCTCCAACACGTTGGCGCGTTCGCACGCTTATGCCGCGATGGAACGGGTTCACGAGGCCATTCACGATTCCCGATACGATCTCGTCATCGTCGACACGCCGCCGGCTCAAAGCGCGATCGAGATCCTCGAAGCGCCAGCTAGGCTCGTACGGTTTTTGGACCAGCGGGTGGTGCGCTGGTTTCTGCAACCCGTCGATGCAACCGCCCACTTTCGGGGTGGCCTGGCGCGACGGTTGCTTGCGGCGATTACGGGTGAGTCTCTCGTCGCCAGTCTGACGGATTTTCTATCTGAGATGGCGTTCTTACGTGAGGGGTTTTCGGAGCGCGCAAGAGATCTCCGCGACAGGATGCGGTCGTCCGAAACCGAATTCATTCTGGTTTCTACGGCTGACTCGGTGGGGGTGGAAGCGGCGCGATCCGTCGCCGACGAGGTTACTAGTCGTGGCTTCGTGCTGGGTCACACCGTCTTCAATCGAGCGTTCGTTCCAGGGGTTGACCCGACGGGTTTCGGTGAGCTGAGGTACCCACCCCCGCTCGCCGACCTTGCCCCAACGCTCGAAAGGATGCGTACCTGGTACGCCGAAGAGCATGCCCGAAAGCGAGCGGTGATGGAGAGGTTTTGTCGCGAGCGAGGACACAGCGCTTGGATCCTCCCCGAAACCACCAAGCCTTTGGGAAACCAACCGGCGCTTTTTGCGTGGATATCGGCCGGGCGCTCGATTGGCTCGTTGGCGTAGCGCGCCCCCGCCACTTTGTGCAATCCTTCGGCCGACCGACCCATGGAATACACGATCGCGCACGATTTGAGCCCGGAGCTAGCGAAAAAGGCTGCTCAGAAAGCTGCCGAACACTACACGCAGAAGTGGGCGAAATACAACGCGAAGACTGTTTGGCTCAGCGAGAATCACGCCGAGATTACGTTTCACGTCAAAGGCGTCGACGTCGCCGCTACGGTCGACATGCGACCGGGGCAAGTCGCCATCGACATGAAGAAGGTGCCCTTGCTGTTGCGCCCTTTCAAGAAGATGGCTCTCGATGTCGTCCACAAGACCATGACCAAATGGATCGACAAAGCGAAGCGCGGGGAGCTCGACGACTGACACGCTGACGCAGAGACGCGGCTCAAGGATCGGCGATGAGCCGGCCTTACGCCTGCGTCGACGCGACTCTCGGGGGTCGAATCCGCGTCGCGTCGATTTGGTAGCAAGCGAACAGAACGGTCACCGCGTCGAAAAGCTCTCGGGCTCCTGCCTCGGAGACGATTCCAGTTTCAAAAAACGCCTCTGCGAACCAGGTGGTCGAAACAAAGTAGCGAAACGGGTCCTTGATATCGCTCAGGAGCAGGTACTGGTATTCGTACGCGTGCCGCGCCAGCCGGAGGTACGGGCCGATGGACTCTTCGTCGATCAGAGGTCTTACGTTTGCGCGGACATACGCCTCCATCTCGCATGGTGTCAAAAACGCGCGGGCGAGGAGATTCGCTTGGTAGTCACCAACCCGCTGAAGCGGCATGTCACCGAGGCGATAGCCTTCGCGCGCCAAGAGGCATACCTCACTCTCCGCGCTCGATCGTTGCTGTTGCGGGGCAGCAGCGACGATCTCGTCGAAGAGCTGCAAGAGTTTACGATGGGCTTGCTCGTGCGATGCCTTCCGAAAGTCGGGCACCGAGACCATCCCGGCGTCGACGGCCAAATGCCCCCATTCGTGAATGGTCCGCGCGCCAACCAACATTCGGTGATACGGTGGCGCTTCCTCCGCCAGGGTCTGGAGCCCTGGTTGGGCTAGGCAGTACGCGATGAGCGGTCGTTCCGCATGTAGGTAGATTCCGTCTTCCTGGTCGAGCGCCTCCGTCGGGGGCTCGAGCTCGTCCGGGTCGACCAGCGCGGCCAGAAAGGCGCACGAGTGTCGATCGATGAGGGACCAATCCTCTTGGAGGCTTTCGGCCGCTCGACTTGGGATTCCTTCGAGCACCGCCTGCAAGCCTCCGATTTCGTCAGCCTGTTCCGGGTCCCAGAGCGTTCCCCCGAGGTGGTCGGTCAGTAAGACCCTCGGCTGAGTGTCCTCCAGCCACTTCAGCAGTGCCCGCTCGGGCCGGCGTCGTCGTCCTGATCTCCCTTGCGTTTCGTAATGGCGCTGCATGACTTGCTGCGCCACTGCAAGGAACGTCTTGGCCACGGTTTGAAAGGCACTCTGGTGCTCTTCGGGGACGTTCAGGCCTGCAGCCTCGATGCGGGCGGTGGGTGTCTCGGACGACAAAGGGCCAGGACGCAGTTGGTCGTGGTATAGGGAGTCGACCACATCGAGCAGCTTGCCGAGCGTTCGAAAGGCTTCTGCATCGGGACGGGGTGATGCCTCGCACCCTCGAACGAACATCGTTCGCTCCTCGGCTGAGCGCAGGATGAAATAGCTCAGGTTGTGAATCCAAGCCATGCCGGGATCGCCCGTGAGTCCCAGTCGTTCGACATGCGCAAGCTGGTAGACGGCGTGTTCGAGATTGGAGAACCGAGGATCGAAATCGCTCTCGTACAGCAGCCAGCTCGTTTTCGGAAACGGCTGGTAGTAAGGACGGGTCCGATCGGCGTCCTGAACGATGCAGACGTGCGCCAGTCGAGGAGCGCGCCAGTGCTTCGGGGCTCTCTCTGCGAGCACCGAAACCCGCTCGAAGTAGCAAGCCAGAGCGCGATCGAACAGATCGACCCAATCGGCGGACATGCCGCGTTCCCGCCGCAGCAATCCCGCAAACGAGGGGCTCATTCCGGTCGCCGAAAGGTGCTCGATCGGAATCACGAACATCTGCGGGTAGATAAAACAAAACTCGGAGCTTTGACCGTTCAGCTCCTCTGCGCATGCTGCGCTTCCCATCGTTCAAAGTGTTCCCGATCTTCGTGCCCGTTGCCAAGGCGCGCGCGGTCGTGCTGACACTGGCACCAGCACTGTCGGTTCAAACTCGGAACGGCAATTGCAAGAAGCAGGCACAGACCCCGTCCGTACCCGCATTCTTTGAGCGCTGGCTGTCGCCTAGGCGCTCACAAACTGTTTGAGTGCCGCTTCGCCGTGGACGTTGCGAAGCTTTCGCAAGGCGAGGGCTTGAAGCTGACGGATGCGCTCGCGGCTCAAGCCGAACTCCCGGCCGATTTCAGCAAGGGTATGCGACTCTTTTTCGCCAATGCCGAATCGCATGCGGATGATGCGTTGTTCGCGTGGATTGAGCGTTTCGAGGGCCCGAAGGACCGTCATCGAAAGATCTTCGTCGATCACGGAGTCCATGGGTGAGCCGCCTTCGTCGTCGGAGATCAGATCTCGGAGCTCGCTATTGCCGTCGTTTCCAACCGGCATTTCGAGCGACACCGTATCGCGAGAAATCATCAGCAAGTTAGCGATCTGCTCGGTTGGCAGCTTCATTCGTTTTGCGATTTCCGCAGGAGTCGGCTCGCGGCCTAGTTCCCCCGTGAGCTTGCGCGTCATTCCGGTCACCTTGGTGAGCAGCTCGCAAGCATGGACGGGAATTCGGATCGTACGCGCTTGATCGGTCGTAGCGCGCGCCATGGATTGACGGATCCACCAAGAGGCATAGGTGGAGAGCTTGTAGCCGCGGCGGTAATCAAATTTATCGATTGCGCGCATGAGCCCCATGTTCCCCTCTTGAATCAGATCCATGAAGGGAAGTCCGCGTTTCAAGTACTTTTTGGCGATCGCTACGACCAGACGTAAGTTGGCCTCCACCATTTCAGATTTTGCACGTTCGACGTCAGCGCTTGCGGCACTCACCAGCGCGTGAAGCTTCCGTAGCTTGGCAGCGGATAGGCGGGAATCTTCTTCCGCTTTTCTTCGAGCGGCCGCTCCTTCATCGAGCGATTGCACATAGGAGTCCAGCGCACAAAGGACAGACTCGAAGCTCGAGTCGATGACTGCCTCACGAACGGCAAGCTCTCCATCCGCCACACGCTCACGAACCTCGGTCAACTCGTTCGCATGCAGCTTGTGCTCGACGATCGCGTCGTAGATGACTTGGCGGCCTTTTTCGATCTGTCTGGCGAGCTCGACCTCACCTTCTCGTGTAAGGAGGCTCACGGCGCCCATCCAATCCAAGTACGTTTGTACGGGCTCGGCGCTGAGCACGTTGGTTGACGCGGCGGCCTTCGTGCCTCGTCGACGATCGGCCTTGCGGTTCTTGCCCGCCTTTACCGTGACTTCGATTCCCGTGGACTCGATCCGTCGAAGAAACTTCCGCACGGTGGCTTGCGTGGCGCCAATCTTGGCGATGACCTCCGAAGCTTCGTCGTAGGTGACCCAACCGCGTGGTTTCACGGCTTCGATCAGCTCCGCCATCATTGCGGTTTGTTTGGCCCTGGTCTTATCCGTCATCCGTCGATCTCCCATGCTTCTAGGCTTGAAGTACCACCATATTGGAAAAAACGCAACCATGTGATCAAAAAAATCTAGTTACACTGTGAACAGATCATCACCGTAAGACATCTCACCATTTCCAACGGCGGCATCGCGTCGTTGATTTCCCGGGCCCGCCTGGGGTACGCCTCTGCGCCATGAGCTTTGAGGACTACGACGCCCACGACGGCCTGGGCCTCGCCGAGCTGGTCCGGACCGGCCAGGTCAGAAGCCGCGATCTCGTCGAGGAGTGCATCGCCCGCATCGAGCACGTGAATCCCCAGATCAACGGTGTGGTTCGATCGCTTTACGATCGTGCGCGCGCCCAATCGGAGGAGGCGCCGGGCAAGGGGCCCTTTGCGGGCGTTCCGTTCCTGGTGAAAGACCTCATCCAGTGCATCCCAGGCGTGCCCACTGAAATGGGATCGGTCTTCTGGAAGGGGTGGACACCCAAGACCGCCACCAACCTCTACATGCGATGGCGCGAGGCTGGGGTGATTCCTGTAGCCAAGACGGCTACATCGGAGCTCGGTCTTCTCCCTGTCGTCGAAACCGAGCTTTGCGGCAAGACTCGCAATCCGTGGAACCTCGATCGAACCTCAGGAGGCTCGAGCGGCGGATCTGCAGCCAGCGTTGCGGCCGGCGTTGCCCCGCTCGCGTCCGCGGGTGACGGGGGCGGCTCGATTCGTATCCCCGCGTCCTGCTGTGGCGTGTTTGGCTACAAGCCATCGCGAGCACGCAATCCCGTCGGCCCTACAGCAAGCGAGCATTGGTCGGGTTTTGTATCGGAGCACGTGGTCAGCCGCAGCGTGCGGGATAGCGCTGCCATGCTCGATGCTACTCAGGGCCCCGATGAGACCGCGCCTTACTTTGCGGCGCCGATCGAAGGGACATTTCTGGAGGCAACCAAGCACGATCCAAAGCCGCTTCGAATCGCGTTCCATAGCGAACCAGCGTTCCCATCCACCATTCATTCAGATTGCAGAGCAGCCGTCGAAGATGCAGCCCAACTCTGTGAAGAGCTCGGCCATCATGTGCAAGAGGTCTCACCGGGCCACGATCCGGCTGCGCTCAGTAGGGCGCTCGTGATCGTCTTTGGTAGCAACATTGCTGCTGAGATCAAAGAAGCAGAACAAATCGTCGGCCGTCGCGCGACTTTGAGAGACTTTCAGCTCACGACATGGATCAGTCACATGGTCGGCAAGGCGGTGAGCGCGCAGGATTTCTTGTTTGCATTGAGATCGCTGCAAGCTGAAGCGCGCCGCCTGGTACACGTATACCATGATTATGATCTCGTGCTGACGCCGACGCTTGGGACTCCGCCGATCGAGATCGGTTCGCTCGAGCCGACCGGCGTCGATGCACTCGCTCAAAAACTGTTTGCCGCGACGGGTTGGAGTGCGCCCCTCTCAAGCCCCAAACTCATCGATCGAGCGGCGGAGACGACGTTTTCGTTCGTCCCTTTCACACCAATCGCCAACATCACCGGTCAGCCGGCGATGTCTGTCCCGCTGTATTGGAACGCCGAAGATCTTCCGATCGGGGTCATGTTCGCGGGACGCCCTCGGGACGAGAGGGTGATGTTCTCGCTCGCTGCCCAGCTCGAACGGGCGCGCCCGTGGAGGGACCGCCATCCTCCGATTTTTGGAAAGTAATAATTACCCAATAATTTCGAACAATTTGCGATGATTGAGCCTTCATTCATAATTTGATTGCCCGCGGCTGGGCGCAACCTCTAGGATTCTCGCGGATGTCCCACGAACAGCGCTACCCGATCTTGCGCTCGAAGGTCGATACCCACTCGGACGTCTATCAATCCAATCGCGAGGGGAATCTCGCGTTGCTTGACGAGGTGGCCAAAGCCCAGGCCATCGCCAATGGCGGAGGCGGACCGAAGTACGTCGATCGACACCTCGCACGCGGTCGCATTCTTCCCCGCCAGCGAATCGAGATGATGCTCGATCGCGACAGCTTCTTTCTGGAGATCGCCCCACTTGCAGGCCATGGCATGAAGGGAGAGGCTAGTGGTTGTTCCGTCGTAGGCGGTATCGGCCTCGTAAGCGGTGTTGAGTGTTGCATCGTGGCAAGTGAGGCGACGGTTAAGGGCGGGGCGATCACGCCTACCAGCATGCTGAAAAGCGGAAGGCTCGCGGAGGTCTGCGAGCAAAACCGCCTTGTAGGCCTGAGTCTCATCGAATCCGCGGGCGCGGACCTGCCGAATCAAGACAAGATCTTCGTACACGGCGGTGCCGGGTTTCGGCATTTGACGCGACGCTCGGAACAAAAGATTCCGACCATCTGTCTGGTGTTCGGAAGCTCTACGGCCGGTGGCGCCTACTTGCCGGGTATGAGCGACTACGTCGTGATGGTGAAAGAGCAAGCCCAAGTCTATCTGGCCGGCCCACCGTTGGTGAAGATGGCCACCGGCGAGGAGGCTGACCACGAAGAGCTAGGCGGCGCCGAGATGCACTCGAGCGTTAGTGGAGTATCCGATTACCTCGCCGAAGACGAGCTCGATGCCATTCGGCTCGGCCGAGAGATCGTCGCGCATCTCGACTGGAAAAAGCAGGCCCATCCTCGACCGCGTCCGGTCGAAGTCCCTCTCCACGACCAAGAAGAGCTACTCGGAATCGCCTCCGCTGACGTGCGCGTCCCCTTCGACCAAAGAGAAGTCATCGCGCGCATCGCCGATGGTTCGCGCTTCAGCGAGTTCAAGCCGCTCTACGGAAAGACGATGCTGTGTGGTTGGGCCCACATTCACGGGTTCCCCGTCGGAATAATCGCGAACAATGGGACCATCTTCAGCGATAGCGCAAACAAGGGCGCCCAGTTCATTCAGCTCTGCAACAGCAGCGACATTCCGCTTGTGTTTCTGCAAAACACAACTGGCTTCATGGTCGGTAAGAAATACGAGCAAGAGGGCATCATCAAGAATGGCGCAAAGATGATCAACGCGGTTTCAAACAGCACCGTTCCCGCGATCACGATCATGACCGGGTCCAGTTATGGCGCGGGAAACTATGCAATGAGCGGTCGCGCCTACAGACCTCGGTTCCTCTTTACCTGGCCCAATCACAAGATCGCGGTGATGGGTGGTAAGCAGCTCGCCGGTGTGCTCGACATCATTCAACGCGAGGCAGCAGCCAAGAAAGGCATTGAGGTCGACGAAAAGATGCTCGGAGTTGCCAAGATGATGACCGAGAAGCAGATCGAGGATCAATCGACCGCACTGTATGCAACTGCCCGAGTTTGGGACGACGGCATCATCGATCCACGCGATACACGGACCGTCTTGGCCATCTGTCTGTCGGCCGCGTACAACGCCCCGGTCGCGGGCACCACTTCATGGGGCGTATTTCGCCACTGAGGAGCGCGCAAGTTTGACTGGAACGATCCAAAAAGTACTGGTCGCCAACCGTGGTGAGATCGCCCGACGCATCCTGCGCACTTGCCGCAAGATGGGCATCTCGACCGTGGCCGTCTACTCGGAGGCCGACAGAGATGAGCCTTTCGTTGGAGAGGCTGACGAAGCGTTTCTTCTCGGTCCCGCGCCGAGCTCTGAAAGCTACCTTCGAATCGACAAGCTCCTCGACGCGGCCAAGCGCTCCCAGAGCGATGCAATTCATCCCGGCTATGGGTTTCTCGCTGAGAGCGCTGACTTCGCCGAGGCATGTCGATCGGCAGGGGTCACCTTCATTGGGCCCACGCCCGAGGCGATTCGTTCCATGGGATCGAAACGAGAGGCCAAGGCTTCGGTCGGGCGAGCCGGCGTTCCGGTGATCCCTGGCTATGACGGATCGGATCAAGATCCTGCCGTTCTCGCTGCAGAGGCCAAGCGAATCGGGTTTCCCATCTTGCTGAAGGCGAATGCGGGCGGCGGCGGTAAGGGCATGAAGCTCGTGCGAAAAGAGGAAGAGCTTTCCGATGCAATCGCATCTGCAGCACGGGAAGGGCAAAGTGGATTTGGGGACGGCACCCTGCTCGTGGAGAAGTACATCGACAACCCCCGTCACGTCGAGATTCAGATCCTCGGCGACCGTTACGGCGATCTGATCCACCTCAACGAACGCGAGTGTTCGATCCAGAGGCGTCATCAAAAGATCATCGAAGAGACGCCATCTCCCGCCCTCGATGCCGAGCTGAGAGCAGCAATGGGTGCCGCGGCCGTGGCTTGCGGCAAGGCGATCGATTACCAGAACGCCGGTACAGTCGAGTTCGTCCTGGCGCCCGATCGGAGCTTCTATTTCCTCGAGGTCAACACACGGCTTCAGGTCGAGCATCCAGTGACCGAATTCGTGACCGGTCTCGATCTCGTGGAGGAGCAGATCTTGATCGCGCAGGGAGAGCCGCTGCGGTTCTCACAGGAAGAGGTGCGCTTCGATGGCGCCGCGCTCGAAGTACGGATTTATGCCGAGGATCCGTCCGCAGCCTTCCTCCCGCAGAGCGGTAAGGTGGTGGACTGGCATGTCCCTCCCGCCGAGGGTTTACGCATCGAGAGTGGGGTCGAAGCCGGGAGCGAGGTCAGCATCCATTACGACCCCATGCTCGCAAAGATCATCACCTTCGGGGACAACCGTACCATCGCGCTTCAACGGATGCGAAGCGCATTGCGGTCCTTGAGTGTGCAGGGGGTGGTGAACAATCGCGATTTCCTGCTTCGCGTGCTGAGTCATCCCGAGTTCATCGCCGGCAACTTCGATACACATTTCATCCAAAAGCACATGCAGGAGGCACTGGCCGAGCCTTCGGACGAGTCGGCAGAACGTCGTGCGACGGTCGCGGCTACTCTAGCGTCGCAACAGCAGCGCGACCTCGAGCGTGTGATCGTTCCTACCATCCCATCGGGTTGGCGAAACAACTTTCACACGCCGCAGTGGGCCGAGTACGAAATCGGCGACCGGTTGCACCGCGTCGAGTATCGACATCTCGGCCAGAACGTCTTTACCGTATCCGTAGGCGAAAAAGAGCAGCAGGTGCGCGTCGTGTCGTGGGCGGATCCCCAAATCACGCTCGAGGCCGACGGGCATCGCACCACGGCTCGAGTCATCATGTTCGGCGACCACGCCTACGTGCATGGCCACGATCTGAACGCAGCGCTCGCGTTGAAGCCGCGCTTTCCTGACAAGTCGACGCTAGTACCCGCCGGAGGTTGTGTAGCACCCATGCCTGGGAAGATCATCGAGGTTCGGGTCTCCGAGGGCGATGCAGTGCGAGCCGGGCAAGTCCTCTTGATCATGGAGGCGATGAAGATGGAGCATTCCGTGAGCGCGCCCCAGGACGGAACGGTGGACCGTGTCAGCGTCGTCAATGGAGATCAGGTCGACGCCGATGCGCTGCTGGTCGTCGTTTCGGAGTCTTGACTGGGATGCTGACCTAGGCGGCGTCTAGCTCGGCGATCAGCTCGTCGCCGCTCAAGTGGTCCGCCGATCGCCCATCGAAATACTGCATCAGCCCGACGCGCTCGTAGTGAGGCTTGATTCGATCACTGAGCAGGCCGATCTCTCGTAGGTTTGGAACCAATCGCTGGAACATCACTTGACGGAAGATCTCGAAGCCCGGTGAATGGGTGACCATGTGGGCCCACTGCTTGCGCGTGATCTTATGCTCGAACCACTCCTCGTAAACCTCGTACGACAGGAAACGGTTGCGCATGAGAAGCGCGACCTCGAAGGCCCAATCTTCCCGCTCGCGCTGTTCGGACTCGCTGAGCTCGTTTTGGAAATGATCGCGAAGCGCGATGACCCCGTAATGCACGTGACGCGCCTCGTCTTGAATGACGTTCTTGAGAAGCTCCTTCAAGAGGGGCTCTTTGGTCATTTGGTAGAGTGTACCGAATGCACCCAGAGCCAAGCCTTCGACCATGATCTGCATGCCGAGAAACTTCAGGTCCCACCTCGAGTCTTGAATCAGCGCATCGATGATGACGAAGAGGTTGTCGTTGATTTGGTAGAGCTTGTTGAGCTTCGTGTCGAGGTATCGATGGAACACCTCGACGTGACGACCTTCATCAACGACTTGCGTCGCGCCATAGAGCTTGCCATCGAAGAACTGCACTGCCTCGGTCACTTGGGCGGCTGCGAACAGCGCACCCTGCTCACCGTGAAGAAACTGGCTGAGCATCCACGCGCCGACGCTGGCATTGAGACGGCGCTGCTCGAGCTCGGTGAGCTTGATGCCCATGTCTCTCAGTTCGTCGTAGTTCATGAACTCCGGAGGTATGATTGGCACCTCTGGATTTTCCGGATCCACGTCGATGTCCCAAGGAAGATCCTCGCCATTCCACTGCTGCTCCTTGGCGCGGGTGTAGAGCTCACGCATCTCCGGTTGGTCGTTCGGGTAGGTCCAATCGAAGTGAGTCCGATGGTTCGAAGGCATCTTGGTGGGAACCCCTTGTTTGCCTCGCTGGAGAATCAACCCTCGAATCCCAGAGGGCGCCATCGCGCGAAGGACTCTTGGGTTGCTCGTCTCGGTCATCACTTGGATGGCCTCGATGTAGGGCTCCACACGCCTCCGAACCGACTGGGGCAAATTGTCGAGAACTTTGTCACTGAGCATGGCCAATTCCTTCCTTAGAGCACGTTGGCGAAGAAGTCGCGGATCTTGGTTGCGTGTAGACGCATGATGAAGCGATCGAGCACTGGGAGTACCTCCTCGATCATAGTGGCGACCTGCTCGGGCGGCAGGCCCGAAAGGCGTGAAGAAATCAAGTGCACCTCTTCTTGAAGAAGCTTTGCGATTAGGTCTTGATAGAACGACATGTCCTCCACGCCGAACCCGAGCTCCTTCGTGAAACCGAGGGAGCGAATCTTGCCGAGGACTTCGAACGACCAAACATCCGCGCTTGCGACTCGTAGAATTCCGTTCGTTCGCTCTCCCCCAATCAATCCGAGCTCGAAGGCGCGTTCGACGTCTTCGGGGTCAACCCCGGTCTGTTCGGCCACCTCCTTCGCGGTGAGAGTAGGACTCCGATCCTCACCGGTCTTGAGCGACGCGTCCAGACGTTCCTTGACCCCGGCGAGAAAAGCGTGCTGACGCGGCGAAAACACGTCGTCCTCCCCGTCTAGCAGTGCCTTGATGGCCTTGAGGGGGAGAAACCGTTCGTGCTGGAGCTTCTTGATGAGGTGCAGCCGTTCGATGTGCTCATCGGTGTACCAAGCCATGTTTCTTCCGGTCTTTCGACCGGCCGGGAGAAGCCCTTGTTGGATGTAGAAGTGGATCGCCTGGCGTGGAAGCCCGGTCGATTCGCATAGATCCTTCATTCGGTAACACCAGCGCTCTTCGTCGAGCGCGAGAACTTCGGCTGTAGCTGTCATGAACCCTCTACTTCGATTCTACTTTGCGCAAGCGGTCGCCCGATGCACGTGAGCACGTAGCCGCGCTCTCTTTCGGCACGACTCAAACAGTTTGGCTCCTCCACTTGGATGTCTCCGCTACGCTGAAGGACGCGGCAGGCCCCGCAGCCGCCCATCGCGCACGAGAACGGCATGTCGAGACCGGCCGCCAGCGCGGCCTCGAGAATCGTCTGCCCCGGCGCGACCTGAACCCCGTGGTCGTTGCCACCCCTCGAGATCACGACGAGCTCCGTCTCGGCACTTCCGAGGCCCTGATGACGGTCTTCGGGTCGCGTGAATCGCTCTTCGGCAATGCGTCTCGCTTCCACGCCCCTTCGCTTCAAAACTCGGTGCGCCGCTTCCATCATGGGGGTCGGCCCGCAAACGAAGTACCGGAGCATGCCGTCGTCCTCGATTCCGAGCGCGTCCAACCGCTCGAGCAAGACGTCTTCGCTGAGGAGCCCTTCGCCGCCTGACCAGCCGTTAGGCGGCTTTTCGAGCACGTGGTCGATGACGAGACGCTCGCCGAGCTCTTCCGCGAGACGAGCCAATCGCTCCTGAAAGATGATGTCATCCCACCCACGGTTCCCGTAAATGAGCGTTACTTTGCTCCGTTTCTCGCGATGAAGAACTGTCTCTAGAAGGCACATGATCGGAGTGATTCCGCTTCCTCCCGCCAACATCACGAAATGACGCTCGTTAACGGCTCGAGGTTCGACGGTGAAGTTTCCCGACGGGCCGAGCACCGAGAGCGTGTCGCCCCTTTGAATTGTGTCGTTCAAATGGTTGCTGACCCGTCCGTTTGGCATGCGCTTGACCGTAATGTGCACAGGCACGCCCGGGAGACACGCGTTTGCCAGCGAGTAGGCGCGCCGAAGCGTCTCTCCCTCGACGGTGACGTCGACGCTCAAGAACTGACCGGGCTTGAACTCGATCGCGGCCCCATCCTCTTCGGTTAGGTAAATCGACACCGCGTCGGCGGTTTCGCGCACCACGTCGACGACTTTGACGGCGCGCGCCATGTGAGGCGCTTTTCGCGCGAGCGAGACCACAGCCCCCGGAGTCGGGCGCGGCCTTTCGATGAGAGGCGCGGGCGTCCTCCCGAAGATCAAACGACCGCCGAGCATGGCGACATCACGCTGCGCGGTGCGCACCTTCTCGGCCAAGCGTCTGGGAAGCAGGATGAGCGGATCGACTTCGTCGAGGGGGGTGGGGGATGGGAGCTTTTCCATCACAGGCGAGGGCGTCCTGCCGCCCGCCCGATCGAGAAGCATTCGCGCATCGAGACGCGCTTGATCGACGATGGGCGTGCAGAAGCTGGGAAGCGTACGTGCAGCCAGGGATGCGGCTGCATCGAGCTTTCCCGGGGGTCGGCGGCGGTCACCCTCCACGTCCCCTAGCGTGCCGAACCCACGCCGAAGTGTCAAGTGCGACTAAACACTTTACTTACATGGTGGGATATCCTAGCAAGAACCAAATGATTTCAGGCGCTCTCCTCGATCCGCGGACACTCGCCAAGGTGCTCGGCGAGGTCGTTGTGCTCGACGCTCGGACGGGCGCCGACGCGGAAGAAGTGTTCGAGAGCGGCCACGTTCATGGGGCCATTCGCGTGGATCTCGAGACCGATCTTTCGGCCCTCGGCGATCCAGCCGAGGGAGGTCGTCACCCGCTGCCGCCTTTCGACAGCTGGCTCGAACGTCTCGGCGCTTGGGGAATCACACAGACGACGCCGGTGGTGATCTACGATGCCGCGTCGGGTGGCATGGCCGCGGCCCGAGCTTGGTGGATGCTTCGCGCGGTCGGCCACGACCGCGTGGCGGTGGTCGATGGTGGATGGCCCGCGCTCGTTGCCGCAGGGGTTCCTATCGACACCGAGCCTTCGTCGATCGAGGCACTCGGTCCATATCCCAGCAGTAGCTCGACGTGGCCAATCGTCGACGCCGATTTCGTCGATCGGATCCGACGTGATCCCGAGTGGCGACTCGTCGATGCGCGCGCGCCTGAACGCTATCGCGGGGAGAGCGAGCCGCTCGATCCCGTGGCCGGTCACATCCCAGGCGCGAAGAACCTGTTTTGGAAGTCCCTTCTCGGTCCCGACGAGCGCTTTCTGTCACGCGGCGAGCTGATCAAGCGGTACGATGCGCTTCGGGGCGATGTGCCTGCAAACCGAGTGATCTGTTACTGCGGCTCCGGCGTGACCGCCTGCCACTTGCTGCTTGGCATGGAGGCCTGCGGGCTCGAGGGGGCAAAGCTCTATGTTGGGTCGTGGAGCGAGTGGTGTCGCCTTCATGCACCGTCGAGCGAATCGAAGTAATCAAACCGATGCGGCTCGCACAAACCCCTAGGGCTGCTATCCCACTCCGCGTGACGCAATCCGTTTGGGAGTTCGCCCTCAGGCTGCCGCGCAACGCCTTCACGTCGCGAGAGGTTCCGCGGGCGGGCGACGTGTGGCGTCTCTGCCAGGATGCGGCGACGCTTGCATCAGTGCGCGCAGGCTGGCCACCGGCGCGCTTCCGAGACGAGGGGGTCTTCTTCGTGGTGTACCGGACGGTGGTGATTCACGAATCCGAGGTCCCGTACGGCGAGGTCCTCGATGCAACGACCTGGGTTTCCCGTCTTCGGCGCCGGACGCTCTCCACGCGCGAAGTCCGTCTGCGCATCGCGGGAGAGCTGGTCGCCGCAGCGACCCAAGAGTGGGTGCATGTCGATGGCTCGACCTTCAAGCCCAAACAAGGCAACGAAGAAACCGCAGCAGCCTTTCCGGCGGTCGATCTGGAGCCCTCGGTGAAAATGCCGAAGTTCGACGAATGTCCTGGCGGCCACAGTGTGTTCGAGTTTGAAACGTGGCAGACCTGGGCGGATCCGCTCGCACATGCCAACCACCCGGCCTACGTCGATTGGTGTGATGAGGCGACCAGTCGGCGCATGAAGCAGGCAGGCATCGAGCCATCGTTGCTTCGTTCCGTGGCGGAGCAAGTCACGTTTCGCGACTCGGTGCTACCGGGTGAGCAGGTTACCCTACGCACGGAGCGGGTCGGGGTCATCGGCCAGAACGCCGTCGTCCTGAGGCACCATCTCCAGACCGATCGGGGTCCGGCCGCCGATGCCACCACGATTCGTAGTCTCGCTGCTCCGAGCAGCGCTCCCCTGATCGCAGCTTGGGATTGACGATGGACCAGCGGGTCTTTAGGGAAAGCTGACCGATGTGCACCATCATCGTGCGACACCAAATGGACGATTGGTGCTCGACCCTCATCGCTTCGAATCGAGACGAGTTCTACAGCCGTCATTCCTCACCTCCGGTGGTGCTGTCCTCGAGTCCACGAGTAGTCGGCGGGCGTGACGAGACAAAAGGAGGCACTTGGTTTGGCATCACGCAGGCAGGCCTCTACGTAGGCCTCACCAACCAGCGCACATTCAGCTTTCCCGACGACTCGCTCCGCTCACGGGGAGAGCTCGTGCTCGAAGCGCTCAAGACAGGCTCGCACGACGGGGTTTGCAGTTATCTCCAGCAGATCGATCCTCGCCTGTACAACGAGTTCAATTTGATCTTTGGAGATGGCAAGAGTGTGGGTGTCGCCTACGGCCGGAGGTCCAACGATCGGGTCGAGCTCAAATCCCTGCCCGCGGGTGTACACGTGCTTTGCAACGACCGTCTCGGCTCGCCGGAATTTCCAAAGGCCGACCGCGCACGCGACCGCGTCCTTTCGCTCGCGCCCCAATCTTGGCCCGCCCTCCGAGAGGATTTGATCGCGATTCTGTCAGACACGTCGCTCCCGGAGCCCTCCGAGGTTCCGCCACTGCCCCCGAACCCGATCTTCGACCAAGAGCTCGCCCGCCGCTTGCAAGCGATCTGCGTGCGAACGCCGCTATATGGCACCGTCTCTTCGACGATCGCTGCGGTCAACCCCGGAGAGGTCGTTCAGTACCAGTATGCAGCGGGTCCTCCTTGTGAGAGCTCCTTCGAAGACGTCGTATCTCTGGTGCGCGGCTAGCTGCAGTCCAAGCGGTTGGCAAATGCGAGGATCGCTCGAGCCGACTCGGCGAGGTTTCGTTCGTGGGTCCGGCCGCTTCTCTTGCGCGGTTTGAACGAGTGGTCGCCGTCTTCAATCCATACGATTTCGATCGATGGCGACAAAGCGTAGGCGGCTATTTCTTCGGGCGTTCCAAATGGGTCTCGGGTGCCCTGCGCGATCAGCGTCGGCGTCTGGAGCGTTTCGAGATGCGCGGTTCGAAGACGTTCTGGTTTACCTGGAGGATGAAAGGGATAGCCGAGGCACACGAGGCCTGCAACGTCGGCATCGTCTGCGATCATCGAGGCAATACGCCCTCCCATCGATTTTCCTCCGATGAGCGTGCCTTGAGGATGACCCAGCTGCTCGACTACTTCTCGATAGCGTTCGATGAGCTTGGAAGCGCCATCGGGCCGACGTCGTTTCCCGTCTTGGCGACGCTTTGCCATGTACTCGAACTCGAAGCGCACAACGTAGATCCCGGCTTCGGCCACGGCTTCGGCGATCGAATTCATGAAGGGGGTATCCATGGGAGCCCCGGCGCCATGCGCCAGCACGAGGCAAAGGCGGGACTCTTCGGGTCCGTTTCGTAGAAAGTCGTTCATGCTCACTGCTCCCGCGCCCGGGTCAGCGCGCGCGAAGGATCAGCACGGCCGTATCTGCGTTGAGGTTCGGATCGTTGGACTCTGCAATCCTGATCCCCTTTGTGTCGTCGTAGTACCGCGCGTCCTCTACGGTCACATTCATCTTGTCGCAGAGGTCGAGGACGTCTCGAATTGACGGGAAGCGTCGGTTGGGCGTGTCGTACCACTCGTAGGCATAGGGGCCGGGAGCTTTCGGGACGCGGCCCTCGTCAGCGAACATCGTTCGCAGTGCTCGGTGCCCAAAGTTGGCAAAGCTCACGATCGCCCGCTTGCCGACTCGGAGCGAGTCCCTGAGCAGTTGTTCGACGTTCGGTACGACTTGAAGTGTCGAAGAGATGACGACGTAGTCGAACGTGCCATCGTGGAATTGGGGGAGGCCTTTGTTGAGGTCGCAGTCGATGGCGTCCACGCCGTGCTGCATCGTCGCCACAATGAGCGATGTGCTGACCTCGACTCCTACCAGTCGAGCGTCGCCACGCTCGCGAAGCCGAGCAAGCAGGTCGCCTTCACCACAACCCAGGTCGAGCACCGAGCTCCCCGGAGGGATCAGCTCGATGATTCGATCGTCGCTCCTTCGGCGCTCGGGCGTGCTCGGCTTCTTGTCGCCGAGCTTGGCTCGGACCAAGGGCCCATAAGCCTCGATGTCGTCTGGCAGAAGAAACCCGTCATGGCCCCCATCGGTTTGGATCTCACAGTAAGAGACATCTTGGTTCAACCATGTCATCGCGGCTACGAGGTCCCACGACTGCGCCGGAGGGAACAACCAGTCACTCGAGTACGAGACGACCAGCCAATCGCATTGGGCAGGTCGCAGAGCTCGAACCCGCTCCTCGTGGTTGCCTCCAAAATCGAAGTGGTCCATCGCGAGGGTGATCGCTACGTACGAATTGGCGTCGAATCGCCCGACGAACTGATCGCCTTGATACGCCAAGTACGAGCCTACCGAGAACCGCTTCTCGAACTGAGTTGCAATGTCGCGCGGCTCGTGCCGATCGACGTCGAACCGTTTTCTCATGGACTCGGACGAGAGATAAGTGATGTGCCCGAGCATGCGTGCAATGGCGAGCCCCATGTGGGGGAAGTCCCCGGTGTCGTAATACTGGCCCTCATGGAACATGGGATCGGTCTGAATCGCGTTCCGCCCCACCACATCGAAGGCCAAGGCCTGCGAGGTGAGCCGCGACGACGAGCCGAGAACCACGCCGGTTTGCACTTGCTCCGGATAGCGTGTCGCCCAACACAACGTTTGGTGACCGCCAAGAGAGCCGCCGACGACGGCACGTAGGCGAGAAATCCCGAGCAGATCGACGAGGCGTTTCTGGACGTCGACCATGTCTTCGACCGTGATGAGAGGAAAGTCCCGCCCGTAGGGGGCTCCTGTGCTCGGGTCGATGGTGCTTGGCCCGGTCGTGCCTCGACATCCGCCGAGCACGTTGGAGCAGATCACGAAGAACCGATCGGTGTCGACAGGCTTGCCGGGCCCGACCAGCGTTTCCCACCAGCCCGGGTCATCGTCTTCGTCATGCCTCGAGACGTGGGAGTCCCCGGAGATCGCGTGGCAGATGAGCACGGCGTTGCTCCGATCCGGATTGAGCGTGCCATAGGTCTCGTAGGCCACTTCGATGCTTGGAAGCGTTCCGCCCAGTCGAAGCTTCAGTGGCGTCGGGAACAGCGCCGTTTGCAGGTGGCGGAGGGGTTTGCCACTTCGGACCGAATCCGTGCTCTGAAAGTCATGGCTCATACCGCGTCCACGTGCGGTCTGATTTAGCTCGTCGCAGCGACGAGCGCTTGGTCGATGTCCGCGATGATGTCGGCGACATCTTCGATCCCGACCGAAACCCGAACATATTCGGGCACGACGCCCGTTGCCTTCTGTTCTTCCGGCGTGAGCTGTTGGTGCGTCGTCGAAGCCGGGTGGATTACCAGGGTCTTTGCGTCTCCGATGTTTGCCAAATGCGAGCAGAGCTTGCAGGAGTTGATGAACTTCTTGCCTGCTTCTATCCCGCCCTTGATGCCGAAGCCCAAGATCGCCCCCTTTCCGTTCGGCAAGTAGTGGTTCGCCGCTTCGTGGTCGGGGTGTGACGCCAAACCGGGGTAGTTTACCCATTCGACGCCGTCATGCCCTTCGAGAAAGCGTGCAACAGCCAGAGCGTTCTCGCAGTGCCGCGGCATTCTCAGGTGCAAGGTCTCGAGCCCTTGAAGGAAAAGAAACGCCGCAAAGGGGCTCATCGCCGCTCCCGTGTCCCGCAGCCAATGGGTGCGAACGTAAATCAAGTACGAGACGTTGCCCATTGGTTCGAGCGCATCGGCGAGAACCAAGCCGTGGTAATTCGGCGAGGGACCGCAGAGCTCGGGCCATTTGTCGCGCTGTTCGGTCCATTTGAAGTTGCCTGAATCGACGATCGCACCACCAATGTGCGCGCCGTGCCCACCGATGAACTTGGTCGTGGAGTACACGTTGATGTCGACACCATGGTCGAAGGGACGCAAGAGGCAGGGGGTGGTAACGGTGTTGTCGCACATCAGAGGCAGCGGCCCGTGCGGCGCGCTGTGGGCAGCATCTGCGATGGCGCGAAAGTTTGGAACGTCGTTCTTTGGGTTACCGATCGATTCCATGTAGACGAGCCGGGTGTTTTCATCGACAAGATCGTGGATTTGCTCCGGGTGCTTCGGATCGAAGAACCGGACTTCGACACCAAGGTTCTTGAAAGTCTGCGTGAAGAGCGTCCACGTACCCCCGTAGAGGCTCGTGGCGGAGACGAGGTTCTGCCCCGAATGACAGATGCTCAAAATGGCGGCATTCACCGCGGACTGCCCCGACGCGAAGCAAAGACCCATCACACCTCCATCCATCGCGGCAAGTCGTTTTTCGAGCACGTCGACGGTTGGGTTCATGATGCGGGAATAGATGTTCCCGAATTCCGCCAGGCCGAACAGAGCCGCGGCGTGGTCCGTGTCGTTGAAGACGTAGGAGGTAGTGGCGTAAATCGGTACGGCCCGGGCGTTGGTGGTAGGGTCAGGCTCTTGGCCGGCATGAAGAGCCATCGTTCCGAGTCCGGGTTGCTGTGGAGCTGTCATGGTTACCTCACTGCAGAAGCGGCGGCGGGGACCGCGTGGGCGGGCGAGGATACGCAATAACCATCAAAGGCGCCAGCGTCGGCTACGCCAACAGGAGCAATCCGAGGGCGATCATGGCGGGCGCGCCCTGCATGAACAGGATTGACATGTTTGCCGTGATCCCCCCGTAGAGACCTGCCAGGGACACACAGGCGAGAAAGAACACTTGCAGCGTGAAGGCGGTATCCGGGCTTGGCACGAAGAGGCTGAGCAGGAGCCCGGCGGCAAGGAACCCGTTGTAGAGGCCCTGGTTGGCGGCGAGGGTCTTTGAGGTCTCCGCGTCTTCTTTGGAAAGCCCAAACGTCTTTCGTCCGAGGGGCTTCGTCCACAAGAACATTTCGAGCACCATGGCCCAAACGTGGAAGACGATGACGAACAGAATCAGGGCTGTGGAGACTACCGCCACGCGGGCCGAGCCTAACAGGCCTACGAAGGACGCGGAAGGGCCGCAATGTGGTTGAGCCCGGCGGTGTGGCGCGGACAACTCCGTCGTATCAAGCTTCGTCAATGCCTACTCGGCCGCTCGATCTCGCCCTGCGTACGCAGATGGCGAATAACCTGGCTGCCCATGCTCGTGCCACGAATCAGAACCCGCTCTTGACGCACGCCGCCGTTGCCGTGGTGCTCGTTAACGGCGAGGGCGACGAAGCGGCTTTCGTGATCACGCGACGTGCAACGAGCTTGCGCAATCACAGCGGACAGTGGGCGCTTCCAGGCGGAAGTCTCGACGAGGGCGAGACCGTGATCACGGCCGCTTTGCGAGAGCTAAATGAAGAGGTGGGGCTCCGCTGCGGGCCCGAGCAGGTGCTCGGCGTGCTCGACGACTACCCCACTCGTTCTGGTTTTCGGATCACGCCAGTGGTCGTTTGGGCCGGCGCCGATGTGGTGCTGACGCCAAACCCCCACGAAGTTGCCGAAGCCCACCGGGTCCCTTTGACAGCGCTCGACGCACCCGACGTGCCTCGGCTTTTCGACATTCCCGAGAGCGACCGACCGGTGATTTCAGTTCCTTTGCTTGGGGACTTCATCTTTGCGCCCACAGCGGCGGTTCTCTTCCAGCTTCGGGAGGTGGCACTCCACGGCCGAGCGACGCGGGTAGCGCAGTACGATCAGCCAGTCTTCGCCTGGCGCTAGGTGCTCGCGTGGGGGTGGCGGGGCGGGGCGTGTGGGTCCACACGTCTACGTTTAGCGCGGCGTTATCCCTTTACGGGGCGCAAGGGCCTTCCTGTTTCACCGACACGCCCGCAGCGCTTGCGGAGCAAGCATTGGAATAAGTCTTTCCATCGCAACCGCAGACCGGCTGGTACTGGCTCGTGCACGCCTGGGGGCGGGCTCGGCATTTGCCCGGCTTGTTCGTCGCGCCGCAGCGCGCCGCAGGTGGGTAGCTGCAGTAGAGGCCTGTAGAACAACTACCGGTTTTCGCCGTCCCACAAGGTGCTCCGATTCCTCCGGCCGCTTTCTCCGCCGTGTCTTGGCATAGACCTCGGTGTCGGATCGAGACGCTGTGCGAGTGCGCCACGCAGTCATTGCTGTAGTTGCGACCGTCGCAGCCGCATACAGGGGCCCATTCTTTCGTGCATTCGGTGGGTCGTTCTGCGCATTCGCCCGGTGCTCCTACCTCTCCGCAGTATTGGGCTTCGGTGTACCTGCAGAACGAAGTTCTCGGGCATTGGGCGACCGCCCCACCGGCGCCGCAGGTGAGCGGGCCTGTTGAAGCATCCGGACATGAACCAGTGGCTCGAGGGGACACTCCGTGCGAGTGCGCCACGCAGATATTCAAATAGGTGCGACCGTCGCAACCACAGACGGGGCTGTAGTCTCTGGTGCAGGTCGTGGGCATCGGGAAACAGGCTCCCTTGGCTCCCGCCTCCCCGCACGCTGCGCCCGGAGCGTAATGACACACCCAACCTTCGTTGCACGTGTCTCCTGGAGCTCGACTGCATTCGCCGCCAGGCTTGTCGGGATAGCGGGCGGGCTCACTGTCCTTCTTGCAGGAGGCGACCAGACCCAAACACAACACCAAAACCGATAGACCACGCATAACGCCGTAGGTATCCCCGAAGCCGGCTCGAGGCAAGCCCTTCAGGAGGGCCCGAGCAACTTCGAGATCCGCGGAACCCAGTCGCCCGCGGATCCCTCCAAGAAGACTCCTTTGCCGGTTCGCTCGACCAGCTCGCTAAACGGATTGGGCTCCGGATTGATGACCAGCATCGGAGTGCCCTGCGCCGCGGCGAGGGTACCGATGTGCATGGGGAGCGAAGTGGTCCCGGTCGTGCCTACCACGATGACCAACGACGCTCGTTCGGCCCCTTCGAGCGAGCTCTGAAATCGGAAGTTTTCCTCGTCGTAGCTTTCGTCGAACCAAAGGACATGGGGCCGGGCCGGGCTCCCACAGGAGGGGCACCGAAGCGCATCGCGCTCCCGCTCGGTCAAAGGCCGGCCCCGTTCCCAGGCCACATCGACCGTGCTTGAAACAGGCACCGGTGCGGGAAGGCACTCACGTGTGCAGCGCATGAAGTCGATGTTCCCATGGATTTGGTACGTCCGGTCAGGGGTGTTCCCCGCGCGCAGGTGCAACCCGTCGACGTTTTGCGTGACGAGTAGGAAGCGATCGCCTGATCGCTCTTCTGATTCTGCGAGCGCACGGTGCGCCGAATTGGGCTCGGCAAGGCGGCAAACCCCGCGTCGGTAGAGGTACCAGGCCCAGACTTCATCCGGCATCTCGCGAAATGCCGCATTCGTCGCCATCTCCTGAGGATGGTAGTTCCGCGACCCAACCCGCCAGTAGCCTTCCTTGCCGCGAAAGGTCGGGATGCCGCTCTCGGCCGAGATCCCCGCGCCAGTAAGCCAGAGAACGAGACCGTCGGCAGTGGCTAGGAGTTCATCGAGCTCCATCACGTCGTGTTGCTAGCCGGAACCACGCCCGAGGTCCAGCATCATCTGGCACCGGCACTGGGAGCTCACACCGGATCAACTCGACTGAATCGGGCGGTGCGGGACACGGCCATGTGTCGGACGGCTCGGCTTGCACAGGTGGGCCGGTTCACTTGAGGGCTCGTGCCCACGCAAGCCTCGCCTCGTGGCTCGCGACCAACCCGAACTGGTTGCTGTCGGACGGGTTGGCACTCGCCACGCCGCCCCATGACCGCATCCCACACCACCCTACGAGCCCACTACCGTGGACAATGGAGTCGCGTCGACTGGACCCTGGCTCTGTCACTGACACCGGCACTGACGCTGCCCCTGGCACTGACACTGCGCTGTTGATACAAAGGCCGGCCCCCTAAAGGAGGCCG